>JAGYIH010000029.1 GCA_018402615.1 Aquiluna sp. | reverse complement strand
TCCAAAACCACAGCTCCCACAACTATCGGGCGTAATGATCGATGCAACTGACAACCAAGTCACACTGTCCGTTTTTGATTACGAGGTAACGGCAAAAGTTTCCGTTACTGCAGCGGTGGACAAACCAGGGAAAGTTTTAGTCCAGGCCAGACTTTTGGCAGAGATAGTTTCTAAACTCCCAGCTGATTCAGTTTCACTCGAACTCTCAGAATCAAGAGTTCAAGTTTCCTCCGGATCGAGCAAATTTTCATTATCAGCAATGTCAACCACCGACTATCCAGATTCCCCCGCGCTTCCAAAAGCAACAGGCAAGGTTTCTGCCTCAGCATTCGCTCATGCAGTAGCACAGGTGGCGGTAGCTGCCTCTAGAGAAGAGGTCACCCCGGTCCTAACCGCAGTAATGATCTCCGCCGGTGCGAAGGAGCTCAATCTGGTTTCCACGGACCGATTCCGAGTTGCAGTAAATCAAGTCGCCTGGCAGGGGGTGGCTATTGAAAGGGAAATTCTAATTCCTGGTCGTGTGGTTTCAGAAATAGCAAAAACCTTCAGTGGCGATGGAGATTTGGAGCTCTCGTTTGGAGAGGGAGAACGAGAAATGGTTGGTTTTGCGGCCGGCAATAAGTCGGTGGCAACGGCAACCATAAAGGGTAAATATCCCGCCGTTCTTCAGCTATTCCCTGAACAGACCGATAATTTTGCAGTTGTAAACACCCACGACCTACTGGATGCTACAAAGCGAGTTGCCCTGGTGGTTGATCGCGAAAAACCCCTGCGTTATAAATTCACCGCCTCCACGCTCAGCCTTGAATCCATTGGCTCCGATGTTGCGGATGCATCGGAACAGGTGAGCTGCTCGTTGACAGGTGACGAAATAACCGTTTCGCTAAGGCCACAGTTTTTGGTAGACGCACTCACCGGTATTGGCGCCGAATCAGTAAAGCTGGGGTTCACAGTAAATCCATCGAATCCAAATAAGCCTGGCCCGGTTCTGATAAGTGCTGCCGATTCAAAAGGTAGCGCTCAGGGTTTCAGATATCTACTGCAGCCAAACCTCCTGGTCTCTTAGCAGGTGATGCCCTTTGTGGCTTAGTGAACTGCAGCTAACCGACTTCAGAAATTACCAATCCGCCGCTATAACCCTGAAGCCCGGCCCAAACCTGCTTTATGGAGCCAATGGTGAGGGGAAGACAAACCTTGTGGAGGCAATTCAGTTTTCCTCCAACCTCAAATCACACAGGGTTTCCGGTTATCAAAACCTAATCAGGCAAGGGCAACCATCAGCTCAGCTGGTGGTGCGTGGTAACCATGCACAGCGAGAGCTCTTGGTGGGTATTGAAATATCGGCAAAAACCCAAAACAGATATTTTGTAAACGGCAACCAGATGCGCAAGCCGGCAGAGGTTTTAGGTCTCATTGGCGCAGTAATGTTTGCGCCTGAAGATCTCGATCTGATTCGCCGCGACCCCATCGATAGGCGTAATTTCTTGGACGGAGCTTTGGCACAGCTAAAACCTAGGATTTCGGGCGTTCAATCAGACTATGAGCGAGTTCTAAAGCAGCGAAACGCACTTTTGAAATCTGCAAGACAAACCAAAAATCCCGATTTGAGCACGCTCGATATTTGGGACGATCAGCTGGTTGCCTTGGGCGTTGAAATAATCCTTGGTCGACTTGAGCTCATAACCGCCATCGGGCCACTGCTGTCTGATTTTTATTCAAAACTTTCCAGCGCCGAAGAGGAAATCAAACTCACCCTGGTCTCTGCCATTGGTGATGACGACGACCTAAGTGAGCTCCCCGGCGACAGGGAGGTCTTGACAACAATGTTTCGCGATCAGCTGATGCAAAATCGAAATCGTGAGCTTGAACGCGGGCTAACCCTGGTTGGGCCGCATCGCGACGAACTGCTGATTCAGAAAAACCAGCTCACTGCGCGAAGCCACGCCTCACAGGGAGAGGCTTGGTCCCTGGCGCTGGGCCTAAAGCTCGCCCTAGCGAGCATGATCAGAGAGACCTCGAACCTGGGTGACCCGGTGTTGCTGTTAGATGATGTTTTTGCAGTTCTGGACACCGGGCGCAGGCAGCGATTACTGGAGTTCGTGCTTCCATACGAGCAGGTAATAATTACCGCAGCGGATCGACAGATGGCCCCGATAATTCAGTGGGCTCAAGTATTCGAAGTCTTGGGGGGTGAGGTAACTGCGGAAGATCAACTTTGATATAGCGGATGGGTTTTTCAAGACCTTTCTAAAAAATAGCCACGGCCTGAAATCCAAAGATGCCAAGCGTCGAAGCGAAAATCAAAAGCGCGGCTCTCAACCATTTGACTCGGGCCGGAAGCCAATAACCGCCAAAGACAGCGTCGATCAGATGTTGGGTGAATTTAACTGGACATCAAACCTGGAGAAGGCAACACTTTTTACCCAGTGGGAGAAGGTTGTGGGTCCGGAGTCCGCAGCTGCCTCGTTCCCTGAGGACCTTGAGCGCAAAACCCTTAATGTTCGCTGTCGCTCCACCGCATGGGCAACCCAGCTTCGATTACTAGAGTCTCAAATTTTGCTAAAGATCCACGAGTTGCACCCAGATCTTGAAATCGACCAAATCAGGTTTATTGGACCCGCGGCACCGAGTTGGAAGAAGGGACCCAGATCGGTCCCAGGGCGTGGTCCGCGCGACACATATGGGTAAAGAGCATATCCCACGGTTTTTAATCGCTCTGAGGTAGAATCTAGGGGTTAGCAAACCCGAATCTAAGCCAGTCCAGAACTGCATTTCAGTGGAGCTAACCCGAACGGGAAGTAATTGAATATGCCAAAACAAGAACAAAACTACGACGCCGGAGATATTCAGGTCCTCGAAGGACTAGAGGCGGTTCGAAAAAGACCCGGTATGTATATCGGTTCGACCGGCCCAAGGGGTCTACATCACCTGGTCTACGAGATCGTCGATAATTCGGTAGACGAAGCCCTCGCCGGGCACTGCGACGACATCCAGGTTGTCATCACAAAAACCGGAGACATTAGAGTCAGCGACAACGGTCGCGGGATTCCGGTTGACATGCACCCGATAGAAAAAAGACCGGCCGTTGAGGTTGTACTCACCGTGCTCCACGCCGGTGGAAAGTTTGGCGGCGGCGGTTACGCCGTCTCGGGTGGTTTGCACGGCGTTGGAGCTTCGGTTGTAAACGCTCTTTCCAGCACGCTTTCGGTGCAGGTTAGAAGAGACGGCTTCACCTGGGAACAAGATTTCTCAATTGGCGTTCCCGACGCACCGCTGCGTAAGGGCGCTGCAACCAAGGAAACCGGAACCACGATTCGGTTCACCCCCAGTGCTGAAATCTTTGAAACCGTTGACTTTGACTACGAGACCTTGCGACTGCGTTTCCAGCAGATGTGCTTTTTGAATAAGGGATTGCGAATTACCCTGCTGGACGAACGCAACGAACGCACCGACAGTTACCACTATGAGCGCGGTCTGATCGATTACGTCGAGTATCTGAATTCAGCCAAAAAGGTCGAAACAATTCACGACGAAGTGATCTCGATTGAGACCGAAACCGCGGAAAAGACAATTTCGGTTGAAATTGCGATGCAGTGGACCACCGGCTATAACGAGGGCGTCCACACCTACGCCAACACCATAAACACTCATGAGGGTGGAACACACGAGGAGGGTTTCCGGGCAGCGCTCACCTCGCTTTTGAATAAGTATGCGAGAGATAAAAACCTGCTCAAGGAAAAGGATGAAAACCTAACTGGTGACGATGTTCGAGAAGGCCTAACGGCAGTTATTTCAGTCAAGCTGACCGAACCTCAGTTTGAGGGTCAGACCAAAACCAAGCTGGGAAACACCGAGGCCAAGGCATTTGTGCAGCGCGTGGTAAATGACCAGTTGGGAGACTGGCTGGAGAGAAACCCAGTTCAGGCAAAGGAAGTGGTTCGAAAGGCGATACAGGCGGCCAGCGCAAGAATGGCCGCTCGTAAGGCTCGTGAGGCAACCAGACGAAAGGGTCTTTTGGAATCCGGCGGCATGCCGGGCAAGCTGCGGGACTGCTCCTCAAGAGACCCGGTTGTCTCTGAGATTTACATCGTTGAGGGCGACTCGGCCGGAGGCTCTGCGGTTCGCGGTCGCGACCCAGAGACCCAGGCCATCTTGCCCCTGCGTGGCAAGATCCTGAACGTCGAGAAGGCAAGACTCGACAGGGCCCTGGCCAATACCGAGGTTCAGGCTCTAATCACCGCTTTTGGCACCGGCATCGGTGAGGACTTTGATGTTTCGAAGATTCGCTACCACAAGTGCGTTTTGATGGCAGATGCCGATGTTGATGGCCAACACATCAGAACCCTGCTGCTGACACTTTTATTCAGGTACATGAGACCGCTAATCGAGCACGGATACGTTTACATGGCGCAACCGCCACTATTCAAAATCAAGTGGTCAAACTCTGAACACGAGTATGTCTTCACTGATGCCGAGCGCGAGGCAGCTCTGGAGCGTGGGGTTGCTGCCGGTCGGAAGCTACCCAAGGAAAACTCAATTCAGCGCTATAAGGGTTTGGGTGAGATGGACTACGACGAATTGTGGGAAACCACAATGAACCCGGCGACCAGAACGCTATTGCAAATCACACTCGATGACGCCGCGCTTGCGGACGAAATCTTTTCCACCCTGATGGGTGAAGACGTCGAGAGCCGCAGGAACTTTATTCAGCGCAATGCCAAAGACGTCCGCTTCTTGGATATCTAGGCAGGAGAGAAAAAAATGGCAGAAAACCAGATGGACAAAATTGAGCAAATCGACCTGAGGGTCGAGATGCAGCGCAGCTACCTCGACTACGCGATGAGCGTTATCGTCGGCCGAGCACTTCCAGATGTAAGGGACGGGCTTAAGCCGGTGCACCGCAGGGTGCTCTACGCGATGTATGACGGTGGCTACCGCCCAGACAAACAATTCTCTAAGTGCTCTCGAGTGGTGGGCGACGTCATGGGTCAGTTCCACCCGCACGGTGACACCGCGATCTACGACACTCTGGTGCGACTGGTCCAAGACTGGAACCTGCGCTACCCACTGGTTTGGGGCCAGGGCAACTTCGGTTCCCCGGGCAATGACCCCGCTGCAGCTCCGCGCTATACCGAGTGCAAGATGGCTCCTTTGGCAATGGAGATGGTCCGAGACATCGATGAGGAAACCGTTGATTTCCAAGATAACTACGACGGCAGGACCCAGGAGCCGACAATCTTGCCCTCAAGGTTCCCGAACCTGTTGGTCAATGGCTCCATCGGTATTGCCGTTGGAATGGCGACCAACATCCCGCCGCATAACCTGCGCGAGATCTCTGCGGCCGCACAGTACGTGCTTTCTAACCCCGAGGTAACGGGAGAGGCTCTAATTGAAGAGCTGATCAAGATTGTTAAGGGACCAGACTTCCCGACCGGCGCTCAGATTCTTGGCCGCAGGGGAATCGAAGACGCCTACCGCACCGGCCGAGGTTCAATCACGATGCGAGCGGTAGTCAACGTTGAAGAGCTGCAAAACCGCACCTGCCTGGTGGTTACCGAACTTCCCTACCAGGTAAACCCAGACAACCTTGCGCTGAAGATTGCCGAGCTGGTCAAAGAGGGCAAGCTCACCGGTGTTGCTGACATTCGTGATGAGACATCTGGTCGCACCGGCCAGCGCCTAGTCGTCGTGCTAAAGCGCGACGCGGTGGCCAGAGTGGTTCTAAACAATCTCTATAAGTACACCCAGTTGCAGGAGAACTTCGGTGCCAACATGTTGGCGCTGGTTGACGGCATCCCAAGGACGCTGTCCATAGACGGCTTTATCACCAACTGGGTGGAACACCAGATCAACATAATCGTCAGAAGAACTCAGTTCCGCTTGCGCAAGGCTGAAGAGCGAGCCCACATTCTGCGTGGTTACCTGAAGGCGCTCGACGCCCTGGATGAGGTAATTGCACTTATTAGGCGCAGTGCAACTGTTGAGGATGCCCGAGACGGTCTGATCAAACTCTTGGATATCGATGAGCTGCAGGCTCGTGCAATTCTGAACATGCAGTTGCGCCAGCTGGCCGCCCTTGAGCGACAGAAGATTATCGACGAGGCAGCAGAGCTAGAAAAGCAGATAGCCGAGTTCCAGCGAATTATTGCCGACCCTAAAGTGCAGCGCGGGATCGTTTCCGAAGAACTTGCCGAGATTGCCGCAAAGTATGGCGATGACCGCCGAAGCGAGATACTGCCAGGTTATGACGGTGATGTCAGTGTCGAAGACCTAATCCCAGTTGAGGAAATGGTTGTCACGCTGACCACGGGTGGATACATCAAGCGCACCAGAAGCGATAACTATCGAGTTCAACACCGCGGTGGCAAGGGCGTGAAGGGTGCCAGCCTGAGAGCCGATGACGTGGTGCAAAACTTTATCGTTTCGACCACTCACCACTGGCTGATGTTCTTCACCAACACCGGGCGGGTCTATCGTTCCAAGGTCTACGAGATTCAAGAGTCCGGACGCGACTCCAAGGGCCAGCACGTCGCCAATCTGTTGGCACTGCAACCCGAAGAGCGAGTCGTAGAGGTTATTGACCTGAAGGACTACCAGCAGTATCCATACCTGGTGCTTGCCACCAGGGGAGGTCTTGTTAAAAAGACCGCTTTGGAGCTTTATGACACCTCAAGAACCGGTGGCATCATCGCCATCAAGCTGCGTGAGGGCGACGAGCTGGTGAACGCCATGCTGGTAAACGAGGAGAACGATGTACTGCTGGTAAGCCGCAAGGGTATGTCGATCAGATTCAGTGCCGGCAATGACTCGATGCGCCCAATGGGACGCGACACCTCGGGTGTGATGGGCATGTCTTTCCGCAAGGGAGATGAGCTGTTATCTGCGAGCGTGATTGGCGAGGCCGGCTTTGTTTTTGTGGTCACCGTTGGTGGCTATGCGAAGCGAACCGCCGCGGATCAATACCGGGTTCAAAAGCGCGGTGGCATTGGGATCAAGGTTGCCAAGCTTGACGAGAAGCGCGGTGATTTGATCGGCTCGCTAATCGTTGAAGAAACCGACGAGGTTTTGGTTGTTCTTGCCTCCGGCAAAGTAATCAGGACATTCGCCTCTGAAGTTCCCGCTAAGGGACGTGACACCATGGGCGTCGTGTTTGCCAGATTCGAAGACAGCGACTCAGTTTTGTCGCTGGCCAAAAACACAGAGCGTAATCTAGAGTCTGGCGTTGAGACAGAAGCTGAAGGAGCACACGATGGCGAAGCTGTTCAATCGGCAGAGTAGACCCAAGGAACCGCGCAAGCAGGTCCGCCTCAAGCTTCGCTCCATCGAGGTTTGGTCCGCTGTCAAGGTTGGTTTCTTGGTTTCAATCGCTTCCGGAATCGGAATCGTTGTTGGAGCCTGGTTGCTTTGGTCAGTACTTGCCAATTCGGGGGTATTTTCCTCAATTGGCAGCCTGCTGTCTTCGGTTTTGGGAGAACAGAACCCATTTAACCTGGAATCTGAGTTCTCATTCGATAACGTGATGTCGACCGCAGTCACGCTTGCACTTCTAAATATCGTGCTCTCAACCGCCCTTGCAGCCATCTGGGCAACGATTTTTAACCTGATCTCAAAGTTGATTGGTGGGGTCTCACTGACCTTCACCAACAACTAGCAAAGTTGGGGTTTGTAAGGATCCCGACTTTCTAGTAATGTTGCACTGCTCTGCGGGCCTATAGCTCAGGTGGTTAGAGCGCTTCACTGATAATGAAGAGGTCGGAGGTTCAAGTCCTCCTAGGCCCACGGTGAGCACTTTCCACTAGGGAAGGCTCGCTTTGGGGACTTAGCTCAGTTGGTAGAGCACCTGCTTTGCAAGCAGGGGGTCAGGGGTTCGACCCCCCTAGTCTCCACAAAGTGAAAACCCCTCCTTCGGGAGGGGTTTTTCATTATTTTTGTGGCAGCAGCAAGTCCTCGATTGGCAAGCGCTCAGCTTCCCAACCGTTGATTGGGTGGTCAGATGGGTAGCCAATGCTCATGCCGCAAACCAGTGCGTAGTCATCGCCGACCTCAAACTCTGCCTTGATGATGTCTGGGTAGTTGCCCAGGTAGCCCTGTGGGCAACTGCCAATACCTCTGGCCTTGGCGGCCAGCATCACAGTCTGCATGTAAAGGCCTAGATCCAGGGTTCCGAACTGATCCAATCCCCGGTGGGTGAAGAAAAACAGTGCGGTTGGAGCGCCAAAGAACTCGTAGTTCCGCTCCAGGAAGCTGAATCTGGCAGTCGCATCATTGCGGTCAATACCCAAGGTGTCATAGATCCCCTTACCCACTCTTTGGCTGCGCTCAACCAGTCCAGCTGGGTAAGGGATGACGTGGGTGTAGTCGGGGTTTGCGCCCATGCCTGGCTTTTCTTTTGAATCTCTCAGCCTTGAAACCAGAGCCTCACTAATTTTGTCGCGCTTTTCACCACTTGCCACCGCAACCACAAAGGGTCTGGTGTTGGACCAGCTTGGAGCGGTTAGTCCCTCGCTCAGTATGTCTTTGAGCGTGGTTTCTTCTATGGGGTTGGGTAAGAAGTCTCTTGTGGAGCGGCGAGATTGGGCGAGGGCTGAAAAGTTTTCTGGAGTAAGCATCCTTGAATGCTAGGTCAATCTTTGCCGGCTACCGAACCTCTTGCTCGTAAACGATAAATTCGGACTGATTCGCAACTTTGTCGTAGAGCTTTTTGGCAACTGCGTTGTCTTTATGGGTTTGCCAATGAATCTTTTTTGCTCCGGCCGCGCTGGCAATGGCTCCTAGCTTTTTAATTAGTGCATCCGCGATCCCCATTTTCCGATGCGAAGGCAAGACAAAGAGGTCCTCCAGGTAGAGATCTTTGTGCTTGATCCAGGTTGAGGGGGTCCAGAAAAAATGCGCCAAGCCAACCAGTTCATCGCCACTTTGTGCGACGAGGGCGTTTAGGCCGTCCTGAGAGCGCAACAGTCTGTTCCAGGACAGCTCGGTTTGCTCATCACTGAGCTCCTGGGCATAGAACATTAGGTAGCCTCGCCAGAGCACCAGCCACTTCTCTTTATCTGCAGGCACCAGTTGCCGTATCAAGAGCTCCATTTCATGATTCTACGAACTAGCCTTAGAAAATGTTTGCCTGCTCATTTATCTTCACCCCTGGTGAGTATGACGAAGAGTTTTACCGCCTGGACAAGCTGGTCATGGACTACGCCGAGGCGATGCCAGGTTATTTGGGGGCCGATCGCTGGTTTTCTGAGGACAAGCTCACCAAGAACGTGATCTATTACTTCAAGGACCAGGAAAGTGTCCGGGAATTTTCCTCTTTTAGCGACCACAGGGAGGCCAAAGAGAAATACGCCCGCTGGTATAAGGGCTACCAGGTGGTTATCTCAGAGGTGAAGGCCAGCTACGGCGACGGCAACTACCCCCACATCACCAACCGCTAGTAGCGCTCGTCCCTAACCACCTCAACCAAAGAGACCCAGGCGCTGCAGGCATAGTGGGGAAAGTAGTTGGTTTCTAACAGCTCGAGGATCTGCTCTAAAACGTCATTGCTCAAAACTGTTTCAAGCCTGATGTTGCCACCCTCGAGATCCCCGGTTCTTTGGTTTCTGGGTCCTTGGCCGTGTGCGGGCGAGACGGTGAAGCCCTTGGCTCCCAGGCGCTGAATGTCCTTGATGAGCCTTTGCTCTAAGGCGGCCTCAACCACAACCGTTAGACACTTGCGTTGCTTCAGAATCACAGCCCCATCCCTTCCATTACCTCGCTTAGTGCGAGCAGTAGCGGTATTCCAATAATGAGGTTGAACGGGAAGGTAATTCCAAGGCTCGCCGTCAAGTACAGCCCGGGGCTTGCCTCTGGCAGTGCAAGCCTGACCGCTGCGGGAGCTGCAATGTATGAGGCACTTGCACTCAGAACACCCAAAACCGCAGCACCGCCAATTCCCATGCCGGTCAGGTGACCCACCAACACCCCGAGGGTTCCAGACAGAAGCGGGAAAACAAGGGCGAACCCGACCAGGCCAACCCCTGCCTTTTTGATATCTGGCAGTCTGCGACCAGCAACAATGCCCATTTCAAGCAAAAACAGCGTCAGGATTCCGGTGAACAGACCACCAAACAGCGGCTCGATGCGCTCATAGCCAGACTCACCGGTTAGATAGCCAAGTACTAGCCCCCCTGCCAACAACAGGATCGATCTTCCAGTCAACACCTCGCGGATTGCTTCGCCCCAGTTCACGCTTCTACCAAGTGCCCTGGATGCCAGTAGCAGACCAACGACGATGCCGGGAATCTCTAAAACAGCCAGCAGCGTGGTGACATAGCCCTCGACTTGAAAGCCACTGGTTTCAACAAAAAC
>JAGYIH010000028.1 GCA_018402615.1 Aquiluna sp. | reverse complement strand
GCCGCGAGAGAAGCCGGCATGGAGGTAATGGGGATGTCGCTGATTACAAATCTCGCGGCCGGTGTTCAAAAGACTCCGCTGTCGCACGAAGAGGTAATCCAGGCTGGCAAGGATGCTGAGGGAAGAATCTCCGAGCTCTTGGCAAAGATCGTGGTCAAGTTCTAAATGGACTATTTTCAAAGCGCTCAGGCCTGGCTCCTTCAAGACCCGGATCCGGTCACACGCGCCGAATTGGAGACACTTTTGGCAACCGCGGATCAGGCGGGCCTAAGGGCCCGTTTTGAATCTCGCCTAGAATTTGGCACCGCTGGTTTGCGAGGCGAACTTGGCGCAGGACCAAACCGGATGAACCAAGTGGTGGTTGGGCAAACCGCACTGGGCATCGCCGAGTTTTTGCTTGCCAACAGGAGTGCTTATCTAGACCCCAAAGGAGAACTCAGCGTTGTCATTGGTTATGACGCGAGAGTGAACTCTGATGTCTTCGCCAGGCTCACCGCGGAAGTGCTTGCAGGGAAGGGCCTCACAGCCCTGCTTTTCGACCAGCTGGTCCCCACTCCCGTGGCAGCCTTTGCCGGACGCTCTAGACGTAGCAGTGCCACCATCGTGGTGACCGCGAGTCACAACCCTCCCAAAGACAACGGCTACAAGGTTTACCTGGGTGGCGAAAACGGCAACAGCCAGCTGGTGCCGCCACAGGACTCGGAAATTGCCCACCAAATTGCAAATATCGCGGCCGTGGTTGAGTTTCAAGATCTGCCGCGCTCATCTAACTACCAACTGATTGGCGATTCCGATATTGCCTCGTACGTAAACCGAGCACTGAGTTTGATTCCACAAGACAGCCAATCTAGACAGAGGCGCCGGGGGTTGAAGATTACCCACACCTCATTGCACGGGGTTGGCTGGAAGTTTGTTCGAGAGATCTTTGAGCGATCGGGATTTTCGCTTTTCAGTGTTTCAAGCCAGCAAGAACCCGATGGCAGTTTCCCAACCGTGGCATTTCCAAACCCCGAGGAACCGGGGGCGATGGATGAGGCCTTCAGAAATGCAATTGCAAACCAATCTGATTTGATCTTGGCCAATGACCCGGACGCGGATCGATTGGCAGTCGGCTATGGCCGAGATCCTAAAATGCTCACCGGAGACCAGGTTGGCGTAATTCTTGCCGAAAGATTGGCAACCTCGGGGGCCAAGGTAATAGCGAACTCGATTGTTTCGCAGGACCTTGGCGCAATAGCCAAGCGTCACGGGATTGATTACCGGCAGACACTGACCGGCTTTAAGTGGATTTCAAAGGTTGCGGGCATTGACTACGGCTACGAAGAGGCACTGGGCTACTGCGTTGACCCTGGATTCACTCCGGATAAGGATGGCATCACCGCGGCTCTCCTTATTGCTGAGTTGGCAAGCGAGCTTTGGTCGCAGGGCCTAGGGCTTGATGCCGAACTGGACAGACTCACTGCGCTTTACGGAAAGACGACTACCGGTCAGGTTTCGATTCGCGTCACAGACCTCTCCGTAATTTCCAAGGTAATGACGGCCCTCAGATCGAAACCACCGGCTGAGATTCTTGGTCAGCAGGTTTCTCTGAAGGACTTCTTACAAAGTTCGGGTCAGGACAAAACTGATGCACTGGTCTTTACCGGAGAAAGACTAAAGGTGATCTTCAGGCCTTCTGGCACCGAACCAAAACTTAAGTGCTACCTGCAATTCAACGGGGAAGACTCTGATTTCGGACTTGCCGAATTGAGGGTCTGGGCTAAAAACTTGATTGAAGCTCTCAGCTAAGAGCTAGCGAGAGCTTCTCACCCAGTTCACCAAGATCAAAAATGTTCTTGATGACTATGACCTCCGAGCGAATCTCTTCGACCTGCGTGGCCAGCTCCGGGGTAATCAGTAAAACTTGCGCCAATGAGTTTGGGTCCTGCGCATCCTGAAGTGAGACCGCCTTCACGCTGGCATCGATTCCCAAATCAAGCAAAACTCGGTCGGCATTTGACTTCAACAACACCGAGGTTCCAATTCCAGCTCCGCAGACCGCATAAATAAGCACAGCTAAGTAAACCAACTAAATGTCTAAAATTTGCCTGATAGCGCTCTCAGCGGAAGCATTTAACAAACTGTTCACAACACCGTAAGTACTCATTACCCGCGCAAACTCCGACAATAAATCAAGGTGGTCCACTGGGTTTGGGGTGCAGAGCGAGAAAACCAGCCGCACCGGATCATTCTCTAAAGCTCCCGAAACAACTCCCTGCTCAAGTTTCAAAAGACTCAGCCCGGGGGATAAAACGGCGTCACTAGCACTGGCGTGAGCAATAGCCACACCCGGTGCAACAACAAAGTAGGGTCCAAATCTTTCAAGGTTTTCTATTACCCGATTGACGTAATCGCTCTTGGCGTGACCCGCGGACACAAGAAGTGCTACCGAGTCAGTAACTGCAGACCTAAAACTCTCGCTTGAGGGCGCGAGGGAAATTGCACCTTCGGAAAACAGACTAGTTAGCACCCATTGCCTCTTGGAAGCCAATTTCGATCATGTCCATTAGTTCCTCGCGCTCGGGGAGACCCTGGAAGGCAGCCTCGGCAGCGTTGAGCTGGAACTGCTCAAGATCTGCAATCGTGTAGCCAAAGGTGTCCACCAAAATCTCGAGTTCACGAGTGAGGCTGGTGCCGCTCATGAGTCGGTTGTCAGTGTTCACGGTGACCTTGAAACCAAGGTCATACAGGATGTCGAAGGGGTGATCTGACATGCTGTCACCCAGCGAGGCAAAGGCACCGGTTTGCAGGTTTGATGACGGTGAAGTCTCCAGCGTGATGCCCCGGTCGTGGACCCACTGCGCCACCGGACCCAAGACCACCAGGTCCGTGTCTCCCTCGGTGCGAGAGAACATGATGTCCTCTACCAATCTCACGCCGTGGCCAAGCCTGAGTGCCCTACCAGAGACAACTGCGTCTCTGATGGAGTCAATGCCATCGGCTTCACCCGCGTGGACCGTTACCGGGAACAGTTCGCTGGCAAGGTAATCAAAAGCATCTTTGTGAAGCGAGGGCAAAAAGCCAGCCTCAGCCCCCGCGATGTCAAAACCAACAACACCGTCATTGCGTTGGCGCACGGCCAGCTCGGCGATCTCCAGACCACGGTTGGCGTGACGCATGGCGGTGACCAGCTGTCCGGTTCTGATGAAGCCGCCCTGGTTCGAAATCTGTTCCATGCCGCGCTCCAGACCGTCTTGGACGGCCTCCACGGTCTCATCCAGTGTTAGACCACCTGCCAAGTGTTGTTCGGGAGCCCAGCGCAGTTCGGCGTAAATAACTCCGTCCTGAGCAAGGTCAATAACAGCTTCATAGGCAACCCGCTCGAGACCCTCGCGGGTCTGCATTACCGCAACGGTGTGATCAAAAGTTTCCAGGTACTGAACCAGCGAACCGGAGTTGGCATTTTCTGCAAACCAATCAGCCAGTTCAAGGGCATTGTTGCGAGGCAACACGTGCCCGACCTGCTCAGCAAGCTCAATAATGGTTTGAGGCCGAAGACCGCCATCCAGGTGATCGTGAAGCGAAATTTTGGGAAGCTTTCCGATATCCATGGTGTGTCCTAACTGATTCTGCCAAGGATGAGCTTACGCTCCGCGGGTTGCCCAGCCGAAATCTGAATACCAGCCTCGGCTATCTCAATGGCCCTCTCAAACTTTTCCGGAGTATCAGTAAATAACGTCATCAGGGCATCACCAGCAGAGACCTTGGCGCCAATCTGGTGGTGCAGTTCTATACCGGCACCAAACTGAACCTGATCCTCTTTGCGCTCGCGACCAGCACCCAGTCGCCAGGATGAAACACCTAGCGAGAGAGCGTCGAGCTGGAAGACAAAACCGTCTGAGTTGGCCCTGATGGTGTGAGAGTTTTTAGCCTTTGGTAGCTGCGCATCCGGATCCCCACCCTGAGCTGAAATCATCTTGCGCCAAACATCCATGGCTTTGCCGTTGCTGAGATTCTCCCTTGGGTCCACGTCCTTGATTCCAACGTGAGCGAGCATCTCGCGAGCAAGTTCAACCGTCAGCTCAATAACATCGCTCGGTCCCCCACCAGTAAGAACCTCAATTGATTCCTCGACCTCTAACGAGTTACCAATCTTGAGCCCCAGCGGTGTTGACATGTCTGTCAGCAGCGCACTGGTCTTGACGCCCGCATCCTGACCCAGCGCAACCAAAACCCTTGCCAACTCGGTTGCTCTGTCCAGGGTCTTCATAAATGCACCCGATCCAACCTTTACGTCCAGCACCAAAGCCGAGGTCCCCTCGGCAATCTTCTTGCTCATGATTGAGGAGGCAATCAAAGGAATCGCCTCAACGGTTCCAGTCACGTCTCGAAGCGAGTAGAGCTTTCGATCGGCAGGAGCAAGACCTGATCCGGCAGCGCAAATCACAGCGCCAATTTCTGCCAATTGGGAGTAGAGCTCGGTATTGGAAAGTCCTGCCTGCCAGCCCGGAATCGCCTCGAGCTTGTCAAGAGTGCCACCGGTGTGGCCAAGCCCTCGCCCAGAGAGCTGAGGAACTGCAACGCCGTAGGAGGCAACCAGTGGAGCCAGTGGCAAAGTGATCTTGTCCCCAACTCCTCCGGTTGAGTGCTTATCTGCGGTCGGTGCACTGAGCCCAGAGAAGTCAAGTCGCTCACCGGAGGCGATCATCGCCATCGTCAGATCACGAATCTCTTCGCGCTCCATGCCATTTATAAGGATTGCCATTGCCATGGCTGACATCTGCTCATCTGCCACCGCCCCGCTGGTGTAGTTCTCAATTAGCCAGTTGATCTCCTGAGTCGAAAGCGAATTGCGCTCTCGCTTTTTGATAATTAGTTCAACTGCACTAAAACTCACTTGCGCTCCAAAAGGTCATCAGGTCCAAAGGCGTCAGGCAATACCTCTTGAATGGACTTGATTCCAGAGACGGTGTTTAGAAGCATGCCGGGTGCATGGTGTTCATAGAGCAGCTGGCGGCAGCGACCGCATGGCATCAGCTCGTTGCCGTGTTTGTCGACACAGGCAAAGGCGACTAGCTTGCCGCCTCCGGTTCTAAATAACTCGCTAATAAGCGAGCACTCGGCACACAGTCCGAGACCATATGAGGCGTTTTCAACATTTGCTCCGGTAATGATCTGACCCTTATCAGTCAGGGCAGCGGCACCAACCGGAAAGTTTGAGTACGGGGCATAGGAGGAGTCCAGTGCTTTGATGGCCGCTGCTTTGAGTTCTGCCCAGTTGACTTCCAAAACTATCCCTTCACATATGGCTGCGCCAAAGCCTTTGGAGCTCTGGAGCCGCCAACAAAACCAACAACTGCAATGATGGTAACCACGTATGGCACCATCGCAATGAAGTCGGATGGAATGCCGGGTGAAACCTGGTTTGCCCAGACCCGCAAGATAATCGAAAAGCCAAACAAAAGAGCCGCAAGCGATGCGGTAATCGGATGCCAGCGACCGAGAATCATTACCGCTAGAGCGATAAAGCCCAGACCACCAACCATCTCGCGACCAAACGCACCGGCATTTCCAACGGTTAGTGCCGCTCCACCAAGACCTGCGACCGCTCCACCGATTGTTACCCACCAGAACCGGGTGCGGCGCACGTTAATACCAACGGTGTCGGCGGCGAGCGGGTGCTCACCAACCGCGCGAGCTCGAAGTCCCAATTTGGTCTTGAACATCACGAACCATAGGAGTGGCACCAGCAAGATCGCGAGGTAGACGGTGAGGCGGTTCTCAAACAACACTGGTCCCAAAATGGGCAGGTCGCTCAAAAATGGAATCTTGATGATGTCCAAGGTGCCTGGGAAGTTTAGGTTTTCACCGTCTTCCTTGAGCCACTGCTGGAACAAAAAGTTGGTCACGCCAATTGCAAGCACGTTTAGCACCACGCCGACAATGATTTGCTGAGCCATGTATTTGATTGCGAAAACGGCCAGAATCATCGAGAACACTGCCGAGGTGATCATGGCTGCTGTAATTCCAATGGTGTAGCTCTTGGTGATTGTGGTCACGACCGCAGCCATAAACGCACCGGTAAGAAGCTGACCCTCGATTGCAATGTTGGTCACTCCAACCCGCTCACTCATCACACCCGCCATGGCGCCCAGCATGATCGGTACCGCCAACACCAGCGCGGTTCCGGCAATGAATGCGACAGGCACTGCGTTGCCGCTTGCCAGCCAGCCCAGGAGTGAAATAACACCGATAAGGCCAAAGATTGAGGAGAGCCAGACCGGAGTCTTGCGCTGGCGCAACGAAAGCGACAGTGAGACCGCGGCAATGGCGATCATCGATGATCCAGAGACAATCCCGAGTAGGACTGAATCAACCACGATTGGGTCCAGCTGAATTGTGTCCTGACGCCTCGAGAGCTGGAAGGCAACTTCACCCGGCTGGCCACCGAAACCAAAAAATAGCAGCACCAGTCCACCGATGGCGCCCATCACGGCAGGTGCTTTGACGCCAACCTTCTGTTCACTCAGCGGATTCATTTCGCACCTCCCCTTCTGAAGAGTCGATCTCGAATTGCAGCAAGCGCGTTTGTGGTCTGAGGTCCGGGCAGTCGGAACATTGCCCTGATCAGCGGCGGTGCCGCAATGAAGAGCACGATGGCGGCCTGCACGATACCCAGCACCTCTGGCGAAATGCCGATTACCTGCATGCTCGGGGCCCCCGCCTTAAACGCTCCAAAAAGTAGCCCGGCCAGCAAGATGCCCGGTGCAGAGGATCCGCCAAGCAACGCCACGGTGATGGCATCAAAACCGATGTTGGCGTGCGAGGAGGGAATCATTCCGGTCGCCGAACCAAGAGCCTGGTTACCTGCTGCAACTCCAACAAAAGCTGCGGACAGACCCATCGCAATAATGTAGGTCCGTCCCACGTTTATACCAGCGGTCTTTGCGGCATCCGGGTTGTGACCAACCATGCGCAGCCGGTAGCCAATTGTGGAGCGCTCCATCAGCCACCAGTAGACCACCACCGCGACCAAAGCCAAGATCAGCCCGTAGTGCAGTGCGAAGTCGTCCCCGAACAGCCTTGGCAACAGTGCCGACTCTGCAGCCGGGTCAGCCTTGGGGTTTCCAGATGCCCGCTCTTCCTGCAGCAGGTTTGGGTCACGCATCAAAAATGTAAAGAACGACAGAGCTATGTAGTTCAGCATGATGGTCACGATAACCTCGTGAGCTCCGGTCCTGGCTTTCAGGAAGCCAACCAAGGCTCCCAGCAGCGTGGCGCCCAGAATGCCCGCAATCATCGCTACGACGGTGTGCAGCACAAATGGCAACTCGATGCGGGTTGCGATCCAGGTCGCAAAAATGATTCCAAATATCAACTGCCCGGTGCCACCGATGTTGAAAAGCCCGACCCTAAATGTCAGCCCGATTCCAAGACCGGCTGCGATCAAAGGAGCGCCGAGTCTTAGGGTCTCGGTTAGCGGGCGAATTGCCTTTTCAAAAGTCTCGGCATCGGCATTGAAGATAGCGCCGCGGAACAAAGCTCCATAGCCATTTGCCACCACGTTCCACGCCGCACCAAACGCATCAAGCGGGCGTGAGAAAAAGTAGCCCAGGGTTGCCAGGAATTCCTTGTTTGAAACAACCATAAAGATTGCACCGACCAAGAAACCCAGCACGACCGCAATGACTGTTCGGGTGAGTCCGCCCGCAAGAATCTCCTTCAGCGCCTGGGAAAGACGGTCGTCTTTTTGGCTCATGCGCTTACTCCCGCCATCATCTTGCCAAGGCTCTCTCTTGATGTTTCGGGACCGACAATCCCAACAATCTTGCCGCGATACATCACCGCGATACGGTCAGCCAATGCCAATACCTCGTCCAACTCGGTTGATATCAAGACCACCGCCTTGCCTTTTTCGCGCTCAGAAAGAATCTGCTCGTGAATGAACTCGATCGATCCAACGTCAACCCCGCGGGTTGGCTGAGAGGCGATTAGCAGATCAACATCTCGTGATAGCTCGCGAGCAACCACAACCTTCTGCTGATTTCCACCCGATAGCTTTCCAGCCGGGGTGTCGATGGAGGGAGTTCTAACATCGAAACGCTTCACCAAATCTGTCGCAATTGATTTACGAGATGCAAAATTTATGCCCGATGGTTTTGTGAAGCGAGATTTAAAGGACTGATTCAGCATCAGGTTCTCCGCAATCGTGAACTCCGCAACCAGACCGTCTTTTTTGCGATCCTCAGGAATGAATGCAACACCGGCTTCCAATACCTCGCGAACCGACGCTGATGTCAGGTCCTTGCCGTTGATCTCAATCGTGCCGGCGCCTCTAATCACGCTTCTGAGTCCCAAGAGAGCCTCGGCCAGCTCGGTCTGGCCATTTCCCTGAACACCCGCGAGTGCGAGAATCTCGCCACCGTGAACCGAGAACGAAACATCATTCACAGCGCGCTGCATTCGGTCATCCAGGACCGAAACGCCCTGCACCTTCAAGACCTCAGGACCGGGCTCAGAGCCACTCTTAGTGACCGTCAATCCCACGTCCCGACCCACCATCATTGAGGCAAGCTCCGATGTGGAGTCGGTTGGCTTGGCTGTTCCAACCACTTTGCCGAGTCGTATAACCGTGATGCGGTCAGCGACCTCGCGAACCTCTCGGAGCTTGTGGGTAATGAAGACAATTGAAGTGCCGCTCTTTGCCAACTGCCGCATGATTTGCATGAGCTCGTCGGTCTCCTGCGGAGTTAGCACGGCCGTGGGTTCATCCAAAACTAAAACTTTGGCATCTCTTGAGAGCGCCTTGATAATCTCAACCCGCTGCTGAGCACCTACCGGCAGATCTTGAATTAGCGCGTCCGGGTCAACATTGAAACCGAAGCGGTCAGAGATTTCCTTGACTCGCTTGCGAGCAGTTGCCATGTCCAAAGAGCCGGCGAACCCGGTTGGCTCGTGACCAAGAGCAACGTTCTCAGCGACCGTAAACACCGGGATCAACATAAAGTGCTGGTGCACCATGCCAATGCCGGCAGCCATCGCGTCACCCGGACCGCCGAAGTTTTGTGCCTTGTCGTCCAGCAGGATTTGACCCTCATCAGCGGTGTATAAGCCGTAGAGCACATTCATCAGGGTGGACTTGCCAGCACCGTTTTCACCCAGCAGGGCGTGGATTTCACCGGCTTCAACGGTGAGGTCGATGGCGTCATTTGCTACCAGCGCACCAAAGCGCTTCGTGATTCCGCGTAGCTCTAATTTCAATTGAGCACTCCTTCGTGCAGCACTCTATTCTGCCAAAGAAAGGGGCCGCAGGATTACTCCCGCGGCCCCAAACTTTGTTTCTTGATTTATTAGCTCAGTGGGTTGATCTCACCAGCAATGATGCCGGCTTCGATCTCGGCAAGGCGAGCCTTGACTGCGTCCGAGACCTCTGACTCAAATGCATACAGCGGGCTCAGGCCCGTGCCACCGTTTGCCAAAGTGCCAACGTAGGAATCGCCACTGAAGGCTCCGCCTGCGGATAGCTCAGCAATGATGTCGTAAACGGCGTTGGTCATGCGCTTCTCAGCAGAGGTCAAGGTCATGCTTGCGTACTCTGGAGAGGTTAGTGCGATGTCCTTGTCAACACCGATCATGACGCCTTCAACGCCGGCTTCCTTGATGGCCTCGGAGACGGCACCAAACTGGTCGCCACCTACTGGGAACAAAACGTCAGCACCCTCGTTGATCAGAGTTGCTGCGATTGCCTTTGACTCACCTGAGTTAGGAGCGAACCCACCCATGAAGGAACCGGCCTGGGCTACTGCATCCCAACCAACAACTGTTACTTCAACACCGTTCTCGGTGCCGTAAGCCTTAGCTCCGTAGTAGAAGCCGTCCATGAAGTCGGTAACTGCCGGGATCTGAACTCCACCGTAGGTGCCAACAACCTTGGTGGTCGAGTAGGCGGCTGCCAGGTAGCCAGCTAGGTAGCTGGACTGGTTCATTGCGTAGGTAACTGGCTTTAGGTTGGGGTTGCCCTCGCTCCAGCCGTCGATGGTCACAAAGTTGACGTCTGCGTTGGCAGCGGCAGCTAGGTTCGCATCTGCAACCAGGTTGAAGCCAACTGCAAAGGTGATGTCGCAGGACTGGTCAACCATGGCCTGCAGGTTTGGACCGAACTCCTCAGCGGATGCGGACTCGGCAAAGCCAATCTGCACGCCAACCTCGGCCTCAGCCTTTACCAGTCCGTCCATTACTGACTCGTTGAATGACTTGTCTTCAAAGCTTGCCTCGTCGGAGACGGCGCAGGCTAGGAAGTCCACTGTCTCGACTGGGGCCTCAGTAGCGGTGGCGGTAGCGGTGGCGGTTGGCGCTGCCTCTGGGGCAGCTGCACAACCTGAAAGAACTAGTGCCGATGCGCCCAGTAGGGCGAATGCGGCGGATGCGTTCTTGAGCTTCAAGATATCCTCCTGGATAGATTTTGTTGGCGTTATTCACGCCTGAATTGCTGAAACTCTAGCGCTCAAACTCCTAAGAAACGCACGGTAAACACAGGATTTACCAGAATGAGATTTTTGGGC
>JAGYIH010000027.1 GCA_018402615.1 Aquiluna sp. | reverse complement strand
CAGCTTCTTATTCCGCGGCCCCAATAGATTGCAGCCTTAGAGCCAGCTCTCGAGTTTGAGGCCCGGGATTTGCTCAAAGTGCTTGATGTTATTCGTCACTAATGTGGCCTTGAGAGCTATGGCTTGACCGGCCAGAAGTTCGTCGGCGACACCGATTGTTATTCCCTTTTTTTTCAATCCATGATGCACACCAGCCGCGAGGATTGCGGCCTCTCGAGTAACCGGCTCAAACTCAACCTGATTTAGGAGCATGGTCGCTCGCTTGCTCGACGAAGTCGAAGGATTCGCCTCGATTCCCTTCTGAATTTCATAGCCAGACACCGCAGAGATGGCCCACTGGTCAGCCCTCAATTTCGCCCACTTACCGAGCACGGTCTGGTTTCCCCGAATCGAGAACAGCAAAGTGTCGGTGTCGAGTAGAAATTTTGCCACTTTGCTAGTCCCTGAACATTTCGTCGTAGTCGAATCGGCTCGGCTCTGCCTTTCGATCGGGAACAGGGAAGGCATTGTCCGGGAGCTCTGGCTGCTGACTCAGGTGCTCGAGGAGCTTTTTCATTCGCGCTTCTCTACCTAGCGGTCGGATTTCAACTATGCCGTCATCGCGTCTCACAATGTCGATTTCGGAATCTTCCTCAAGCCAGCCTTTTGGGATGCGGACAGCCACACTGCCGCCGTTCTTGAATGCTTTTCTGGTCACACGGTCAGTCATATCACAAATCTCCTGTCTATATCAAAGTATAGACAAGGGGGCTGTTGATAACTAAACAATCCTCCAGCCAAAGACGAACATCAAAAGCGCAATCGCTATGCACCAAATCACCATGCTGATAGTTATCAAAAGCGATACCTTGAGTGGCTTCACGCCTGCCGCCACCGAAGCTGCCGCGGCGAACTGAGTTCCGATGATTATCGGCCCCAGCGCCGCCATCCCCCAGATTCCGTACTTGTCAAACGCCTTCAGCGCCTTTTCAAATCTTGGTGAGTCACCAGTTTTGCCCCTGGCGGCCCGGCGTCGAACTATTGATGCCCGAATCGCAGCGCCAGCGTAGGCAAAAAGAAAGATCGTTATGGCATTGCCGGTTGCCGCCGCTATCACGGTCAGCACCGGGTCTAAACCGAACAAAATGCCGGCTGGCACCACGGCAATAGCCTCAAACCAGGGAATTGCTCCCGCAATAAATATGCCGAGATAGCCAAGCTGTTCTAGATTCATGATTTCTTTCTTGAGAAGGCCTTCGAGAAACCACTCAAGAGTTTTTCCATCGGGCCTGTGTTAAACCTGAGGAACCAAAGTGACATCAAAAGGGCTAGAACCAACCAGGTGGCCATTGCAATCAGGGTCACTTCCGCAAGGCCCAACTTGCCAAATTGACCCAGACCCCAAGCGCTAAAGATAAAGGACAGCACCAATGATTGACCCAGGTAGACAGTCAGTGAAGCCCGGCCAGCGTTCGCCAAAAGCTTTGCGCTCTTTAGCTTGTCAACAACCAACCACAAAAGGCCCACGTAACCAGCGGACAAAAGCGGAGCGGAGAAGAAGTTCAGGGCAAATGATCCCAGCAGCACTCCGTAGCTGTAGTTGTCACCAAGTTCATTTGCCACATAAATCTGTCCGGCCCAAAGCTGAAGTGGCAAACCCAATGCAAAACCCCAGATTGCAAGCCGCTTCATTTGGTATCGACTCACTACGCCAGAAGCAAACAGGTTTTTGCGAGCGGCCAGCACGCCAACCAAAAAAGCCACAAAAACCAATGGACCCTGCAGCAAAAACGCAGTTGAGCCCGAGCTCAGCCAAACATCGAATCGAGCTGCTGCTGCCTCCAAGAAAGTGCCGCTAGCGAGAGCGACATCCAAGCCCGAGGTTCCAGTGTTTTCGCCAAAACCAATGCCTCCGTAGCGCTCACCGATAAACACCAAGCTTGCCAGCGCACTGAAAATCACACCCGACAGCACGTAGATAAACCAGGCCCAGAACTTTAGGGTTCCGTCCTTTCGAAAATAAAAGGCCATGAGCAATAGGCCCAGTAGGCCATAGAAAAACAGAATATCGCCATGGAAGAAGAAGTTGGCGTGAATCACGCCAAGTATGACCAGCCCAATTGCCCGGGCTATGAATCTGCCACGGTTAGCCCTCTCGCCCTTGATTACGTAGTGGGCGCTGTAGCCAAACAAGAAGGAAAACAGCAGGTAGAACTTGGCCTGGGCTAGCGCCATCACCAAAAATGCAGTGACCGCTCCCGAGCTGGTGGACAGATCCGCACCGCTAGCTCCATTGACCACGTCAATGGATAAAAGCGGCACGTTCACCAGCACGATGCCAAACAGCGCAAAGCCTCGCAGTATGTCGGGGAAGCTATCCCTGGTTTTTGTGGTCATTGTCTTCCTCTTTCTTTGATGAGGTCATTGGCTCAAAAATCGCAATGAATAAGGCAATCCCAATTACGAGCCAGATTTCAATTGGCATTAGCGATTCACAGTTCTCTTGAGCTCAAGGGAGATCATCGCTAGTGATGGCAGCATGAAGGTGTAGGCGGCAAAGATCCAGAAGATTGCCTGGGCCTGAGGCCAGGTGAACTCAAGTAGGTAGTTGAAACCATTTGATTCAGGCTGGAAGTCTGTGAAGATCGCGAAGACCATGAGGGCGGTGATGGCACCAAAAACAGCTGCCGTGAGCCAGCGATATGCCACCAGATAGCTTTTATTGCGCTGAGCAATCATCATCTCGTCCAGGACATCGTCTGGAGCATCGGCAATTAGTCGGACAGATTTCCTTAGCAAGAACCAGAAAACGAAGATGAGCAGAATGTGTATAAGCGCATATGCGGACCAGGGGTTGTCACCAACGCTCATGAGAAACCCGGTCCCAAACAGGATGACAATGTTTGAACCCCAGAGCAAAAACTGCTTTGCTCCCCTGGTTCTGAGCCCATCCCACCTGGTGTCATCGAGTTCTTTTTCCACTGACTTCACAGAGGCTGAGGCCCAAGCGGAATCAGAGCCTGCCATTTGACCCTTGAACATGGCCCAGTACTCCTTGCTCAGGTTTCTAGCCTTTAGATAGAGCAAGAAGATTGGGGTTTCAATTAGCACCATGGCGAGGATGGTGAAAAAGAACCAGTTGGTGTCAAAGAACACCAACCTGAAGCTGGGGTCCTCGGTCCAAAACAGCACGGCTGAAATGCCAACCGGGATACCGGTAACCAGGATGTCCATCCAGGCCATCAGCTTGACGTTGTTGCCAATCACCTTTGGGTAGAACCAGAGATAGGCAACTGCCAGTGTTACCAGGATGTAGAAAACTACTAGTAGTTCGTTGCTCATGCTTCTTCCTCATCAAGCCAGAAGATCTCTTCGACACTGGCGCCTAGAACCGAGGCGATCTTGAGGGCCAACACTAAGGATGGCGAATACTCTCCGCGCTCGATGTAACCGATGGTTTGGTAGTGAACGTCAACCTGATCGGCAAGCTCCTGGCGAGATAGCCCGGCGGAATTGCGAAGATCCTCAATGCGGTTGGCTACCTGCTCTTGCTCAGCCTTTGGTTTACGACCCATGGATGTAGCATAAATGCTATGTAGTAATAATGCAACAATCTACTGCAGCCAGTTTTGGACGATCAGCCCTGGGACTTGGTTAAAGTGCTTGTGATTGTTGGTGACGATTGGCACCTCAAGGCTCAGAGCGTGAGCGGCAATTAGAGTGTCGGCCAACCCAATCGGTTTGCGTCTGAGCTCCTTTGAAGACAGAAGTTGAGCAGCCTGGAAGGCTGCAGCACTATCAAAATCAACCACCCACACCTCAGAGAGCAGGCCGAAGGTTAACTGCCTGATTCGCTGGGATTTAGCAACCCGGGCATATCTCCCCAACTCGACAGCGGTGATAGTCGAAATCGCCCAGTTCTCGGAGTGTTGCAGAAGCTTGGAATTCAACTTTGAGTCGCCACGAAGAGCAAGGCTCAAGATGTCTGTGTCTACAAGCAAGCGGGGGCTAGTCCTCGAGTTCAATTAGGGCCTCCCAACCTGGCCTTGGTGAATCTGGGATTGGCTCAAGGGTCGGCCACTCATCCTCAGGAATAGGCCCAAGCTTTTCAACCAGGGCAAAGAAATTTGCCATGGGTTTGGGGTGCCGCTCAGTGATTACCAGAGCGTTTAGAGATTCGTCGAAGCGAACAAAGACCTCATCACTGTCGAACCTCCACTGAGCCGGGATTCTGATGGCCTGGGAGCCGCCGTTTTTAAAGATCTTGGCCTTGTGGATTTCTCGCATCGCTGCCTCCCAGGAAGTTGTCGATGCATAAAGTATAGATAAATTCATGCAAATCAGTGTTGCAAGAATTCTGCGAATTGGGCTGCGGGTCTAAAAAGCTGTGAACTACTTGACGTTTTTTAGGGCTGTGTGAATCTTTTTTGCCCATGGGTATTTAGACGAGAACAAACCCAGAATCGCTACCAAGATTGGAAACCAGAAGTTTTTCATAACCCAAAGAAAGATCTTCAAAGCTCCGCCTCCATAGCGCTGAATACTCGCTTCTCGTCAATGCGCCAAAACGCCAACTGCCTACCGTTCAAAAGTAGCACCGGGACCTCGTCCGAGTACTTAGCCAATAGCTCAGGGTCTTCATCAACATCTAGCCGCTCAACCTGGTAGCCAACATCTGGGTACTCAGCGTTGAAGCGGCCGATAACGCGGGCTAGGGCATCTTCCGCCTCGTCGCATAGGTGACAACCAGAACGAGAAACCATGGTTAGCAGAAGTTGAACGGTCACCCATAAAGACTAAGCCAACCTCCATGGGTTCTAGACTGAGCTAATGCCCGAGAGTGAGCCAAAGCCACACAAAATCGAAGCTGCGTTCTTTGATGTTGATAACACGCTGGTGCGTGGCTCAACCTCGATTCTTTTTGGGAAGGTGGCATTCGCGGGTGGTGCACTAAAGCGCAGGGACCTCTGGCGCTTTGCCTACGAGCAGGTGATGTTTGTTCGTCGCGGTGAGAAAAACAGCACTATGGCTGGCTTTAAGGACAGAGCACTCTCGATCACCAAGGGACACTCAATCGCCGAACTTCGAGACCTAATGCCCAAGGTCTATAAGGAAGAAATCCAACCAAGGCTTTGGCCTGGCACCGTCAGGGCCGTCAAAGAGCACCTGGCACTGGGTCACGAGGTTTGGTTGATCACGGCAGCCCCGCAGGAACTAGCGCAGCTAATTGCCGATGACATTGGTGCCACCGGCGCACTTGGGACCATTGTTGATCACCAGGATGGGGTGTTGACCGGCAAGCTGGTGGGGGATCCGCTTCACGGCCAGGCCAAGCGCAAAGCTGCGCGCAAACTTGCCAAGGAGCGCAACATTAGCTTGAAGCGCTCGTTTGCCTACTCGGACTCAGTGAATGACTTGCCGCTATTGACCCTGGTTGGTAACCCAATTGTCGTGAACCCGGACAAAGTGCTCAAAAGATATGCCGACGCAGCGGGCTGGGACATTCTGAGGTTCAAGCGCAAAGAACTTAGTAAATAGAAAACCCGCCCCTGAGGGCGGGCTATCTGAAAAGACTTACTTCTTGTTGCGACGCTGGTGGCGAGTCTTACGAAGCAGCTTGCGGTGCTTCTTCTTCGACATACGCTTGCGGCGCTTCTTGATTACTGAACCCAATAGAACCTCACAAAACTTGATTTTGCCCAATCGGACAACCTGATAACTCTAGCCCTTGCGCCCCAGTCGCTCAACCTCGGTCTTTAAAACCTCTCAAAGCCCCGGGACTTGGGGTTACTGAGTCTTCTTTACCTTGCTTCTGACCTCGCCCGCAAAATGAGAGGCTTCGGAACGAACATCATCCACGACCTCTTCAACTTTTTGCTTTGCAAGTTTTTCAAAGTCTTTTACCGAGGACTCTGCTTCGGTTTTTGCCTCGGCCAGTTTTCGTCCCAGCCTGCGCCCGAGCTCCTTGGCATCGAAGTCAACGTCAAGCTCATCTGCCCTTGACTTAAGCTCACTTGCCAGCCAGCCGCCTCGCTCTGTTATCCAGTGCCCGAGTTTCTCGCCAGCGAGCGAAAGATTCTGTGCGAGGTCGTCCTCGCCCTCATCATCGTCATCAAAACCAAGGGACAAAAAGTTGATCATCCAGTCTTCGATTTCCTCGAGTGGTTCTGGCGTGACGCTGTAGAAGCGCTTTTGACCGTCCTCGCGAGCAGTTACCAAACCAACCTCGCGAAGCGTCTTGAGGTGCTTAGAAACTGTGGGCTGACCAAAACCTGTTTTCTCCACCAGCTCGGTAACCGTTAGTTCGCCGGTGCCACCAACCAGGTGGGAAGCGAGCAACGTCTCTAGAAGTTGACGTCTGGTCGAATCTGCGATTGCTTCAAAAATATCTGCCATATCTCAAGCCTATTGCCCTGAGCGTGCAATTTCTTCTGCTCTTAAAACTGCCGCTTCCAGGCCGGCCGCAAAGACCTCTTGCAGTTTGGCATTTTCAAAGGTCTTGATGATTTGCTCGGTTGTTCCTCCAGGGCTGGACACATTCTTTCGAAGTTCCCAGGGTTCTTTTTCTGCTCTTGCAAGAAGCTCCAGTGCTCCCTCAAAGGTCCCCCGAACCATAAGCTCGGCCTGTTCCTTGGAAAAGCCCTGGGCAATCGCGATCTCTTCCCACTGCTCGATGAAGTAATAGACCCAAGCCGGACCCGATCCGGAAATGGCACTGAGGGGATTTATCTTTTCTTCAGGAATTTCAATTACCGAACCAACTGCAGCGAACAGCTCTGCGGCTGCCTCGCTGGCCTCCTTGGAGCAGTTCGGTCCAACACTTAGGCCGGTCACGCCCTTGCCCACCAGTGAAGGGGTATTGGGCATGGTGCGGATCAGGTTTGGGTTATCTGGCAAAGTTTGCGCCATGGACTCAAGCGAAAATCCGGCTGCCATCGAAATCACGACGGCGTTTTTGCCAATCTCGTCCGCAATCTCAGTCAGGACTTTTGCCACGTTGTTGGGCTTGACGCCCAGCACTATCAGATCGGCATCGGCAGACATCAAAGCATTGGCATCCTGGGATTCTTCGACAGCCATAGCGCTAATGCCAAGCTCGCGCAGTTTGGCGGCAGTTGCAGTGGAGTTAGTGGTTGCCGAAATTAGCAACTTGGGGTGGCCGGACGCAATCAGACCGTGCAGCACTGCCGAGCCCATTGACCCGGTACCCAAAAAGCAAACCCTCAGCTTGTCCATTTAGGAAATCCTAGGCTCCAGGAAGAAAGTCTGCGATTAGCGGGTAACCAACAAAGGTCGCCGTGTTCATGGCGGTGTGGGCAATTATTAGCGGAGCAACCCTTTGATATCGGAAAAACAGGTACCCAAAAACCAGCCCCATCACAAAGTTTCCCAAGAATGCGCTGTAGCCCTGGTAGAGGTGATAGCTCGCCCGAAACAGCGCGCCAAGAACAATCACGCTCCACATTCCCCAACCCGGCCTAATCAGCCCGAGTTTCTTAATGAAAAATCCAACCGCGATTATTTCTTCCTGCAGGCCGGCTCGCAAGGCGGCCAAAACCAGGATTGGAATCGTCCACCAGTTCTCGTTCAAGGCACTGGGCACGATTCTCGATGTCAATCCCCACTCAAGTGCGAACCAGTAAAGCGCTATGCCTGGAATGCCGATCAGAAGTGGCAAACCAAGTCCCCAAAGCCAATCTTTGGCTCTGGGTAATACGCCGATCTTTATGCCATCGAGATTCAGAAAATACAGTGCCAGTAGCACCGGCACCAGGGACAGTGAGATCTGCGCCAGCTGGCTTAGAAGATCCAGCCAGGGCACCTGAGCCAGGGGGCGGTTAATCGTCGTTACGCTGCCCGCCAGCCCCTGCTCCGAGGTGAGCTTGCGCGCGAGACTCAGCAGAGAGTAGATGGTGCTGGCTCCCAGCGAGAGCATCAGCACCAACCAGAACTCAAAGGAGTGTTTGCGCATTTGTCGCTCCGACCAGAAAAAGTTGTGCAATAACGAAGTTTAGGTGGGGGTGCTGCACGGTAGTTTTAGAAAATGGCCAAGACCAAAGTTGATTACCGCTGCGCAGAGTGTGGCTGGTCCACCCCAAAATGGGCTGGTCAGTGCGGTAGTTGCCAGGCCTGGGGCACTCTGGCCGAGCAAAACGGCATCTCCAAGGCCAAGGTTATAAACATTTCTGGCAGCAATATTGCCAGACCAATAACGCAGATCGAAACCCAAACCGATGGCTATACCCCAACCACGGTTTCCGAGTTTGACCGCGTGCTCGGTGGCGGCCTGGTTGCTGGTGCGGCCATCCTGCTCTCGGGAGAACCCGGAGTTGGTAAGTCCACCCTGTTGCTTGAGGTCGCATCAAGATTGGCGAAAACCGGCAAGCGCGTTCTTTACGTTTCCGCCGAAGAGTCGGTCAGCCAGGTAAAAATGCGGGCACAGCGCACCGGAGCAGTCACCGAGCACCTGTTCCTAGCAGCAGAAACCGACCTGGGAAGCGTGCTGGGACAGTTTGAGGCGGTTCGGCCTGAGCTACTAATAGTCGACTCGGTTCAGACCGTTGCCAGTGCTGAGATAGATGGCTCACCGGGCATGCCCGCTCAGGTTCGAGAGGTTGCCGGAAACCTTATTCGGCTGGCCAAGCAAAACTCAGTCCCGGTCATGCTGGTTGGTCACGTCACCAAGGATGGATCCATTGCAGGTCCAAGGACCCTGGAACACCTGGTGGACGTGGTTTGCCACTTCGAAGGTGATCGACAGACCGCTTTGCGTTTTGTGAGAACCCTAAAAAACCGCTTTGGTCCTACCGATGAGGTTGGCTGCTTCGAGATGACCGGTGATGGCATCTTGGAGGTTCCGGACCCCAGCGCACTGTTTGTCTCTGAAAATCAAACCAATACCTCGGGCAGCTGCATAACCGTCACGGTAGAGGGCAAGCGAGCGCTGCGGGCAGAGATTCAAGCTCTGGTGGTGCGCTCCAGCACTCCGCAACCAAGAAGGGTGACCAATGGTGTCGATAGCTCCAGGGTCGCCATGCTGCTTGCCGTATTGGAACGCAGAGCTGGCATCTCGCTAGCTGACAAGGACGTCTACGTGTCCACCGTTGGTGGCATGAAAATCATTGAGCCTGCCGCGGACTTGGCGATTGCGATAGCAATTGCCTCGGCTGTGAGCGACAAGGCTGTGCCTCAGGAGGTCGCGGCTTTTGGAGAGATCTCGCTGTCTGGTGAGGTTCGCGGAGTCACAAATGCGGCTCAGCGTAAAAATGAGGCCACCAGGCTTGGTCACAAAAAAATAATTGACTCTTCCAGCAATCAGCTCAATAAGGCAATTGCGCTTGCACTTAGCTAAAACAGGTAGAAGCGCTTTTTCTCAGAGATCACTCCGGAGACTTCAACTCGGACGTCAAAAGCCGCTCCGCCCGTGGGCACCTTTCGATTTCCATCCGTGCACTGATACTCGCTTGACGATGAGACCTTTAGCCACTCATTCGCTTCGGACTTAACGCCAACATTTGCCTTCAAGGTGGTAGGCAGCTTCGAGTCTGAACTTCGATCACAGTCTCTTGAGGTGTAGAAGACCTGCTCGCCGGAGGTGATGGTGAAGAACGTCGCGTAGGTGCCAACATCGAAGATGCAATCAACAAAGCCGGTATTGGTGATCTCGTACCAGAGAAAGACAGGCTCTCCCTCTGGGATATTGACCAGTGCCTCATGCGTTGGACCGCGACCAATAAAGGCTTCAACCTCAACCACACCTGGCTGACAGTTCGTGATCTCCTGGCTGATCTGTTCCGCCTCGGCAGTCTCAATTACCCCGGGCTCTGCTTGGTTGTCATTAGCGGCGAGCAGCTGCGAAGCCAGAAATATGAGCAAAACCAAGACGATAAAGGCGCCGGCAGCTGTTAGTCGTCGCCTCAGATAAACATTGGAATCGCTCATAAAACTAAATCTAACTAGAGCTTTAGAAGCATTCGGGAGTTTCCAAGCGTGTTCTGCTTAACCCTTGCCAAATCCAGAAACTCAGCAACTCCGTCATCATGGGAGCGAACCATTTCGGCATAGGTGGCGGGATCAACTGGAACGTCCGAAATCAATTGGAACCCGTGGGATCTGAAGAACTCCTCTTCGAAGGTGAGGCAAAAAACTCGGCTCACTCCCAAAACCTTCGCGCGCTCCAAGAGCTCTCGCAGCATCGCTGCGCCAATGCCCTTGCGCTTCGAGTCTTCCGAAACCGCAAGGGTTCTGACCTCAGCTAGGTCTTGCCACATCACATGAAGTGCTCCAAAGCCAACCACCTGCCCTTGCGTTTCTGCGACCACGAACTCCTGAATGGCTCCGTAGATCTCAACTAGCTCCTTGCCCAACAAAATTCTCTGGGCAATCAAGGGTTGGGCAATCTTGGTAATTGCTGCCACATCGCTGGTTCTGGCTGGGCGTATCGAGAACATTGCTAAATTATGGCGCTTGTATTGGCTCTACTTCGACCAAAACTTCATTGCGACGCAATATTGGTGGAGTCCAGGGACCGTTGTAGCGGGCAAACATTGCCTCTGCCACTGGTCTGTAGGCTGCCTTGGCCAGAAGGCCAAGAAGCTGCTGAGCCTTTTTTTCAAACAGCG
>JAGYIH010000026.1 GCA_018402615.1 Aquiluna sp. | reverse complement strand
TTACCGGAATACACCGGAGAGCGCCTTCACATGCCGGACTTCCCCAACGAGGGTGCTACCCGCGGAGGACACATCCCTACGGCTGCCTCGATACCCTGGTCCAAGGCTGTTCTTGAAGATGAAACGTTTAGGCCGCTTGCGGACTTGGAAAAGCTGTATTTCCAGGACACTGGCTTTGACAGAGATTCAGAATTTATCGCTTACTGCAGAATTGGTGAGCGTTCGTCACACTCGTGGTTTGTCCTGAAGTATCTCTTGGGAATCAAGAACGTGAAAAACTATGACGGTAGCTGGACAGAGTGGGGAAACCTAGTAGGTGCTCCAATTGTCACCGGCGAAGAACCTGGAGTGCTTGTTTGATTCAATCTGCTGCTGCTGTCATCGAGGACTTTTCGCTGGTTGCGGATTCCGACAAACTCCAGTTGCTTTTGGAATACTCCGAGAACCTTCCGGAACTAGACCCCAGGTTTGGAGAGCACCCAGAGCTCATGGAGCGGGTTGAAGAATGCCAGTCACCGGTATTCATTGCTGTTGAGGGAAGTGAAGCCTCAGTTTCATTGCACTTCTCTGCTCCCAGGGAATCACCCACCACGCGAGGTTTTGCCTCGGTGCTTTCAGCCGCTCTAAACGGTCACAGTGCGAAGGACATTTTAGATTTGCCAGATGACTTTCCAAGTGAGCTTGGCTTGGAGAAGCTAATCTCGCCACTTCGGGTCAGGGGCATGCGGGGTATGCTGGCGAGGATCAAAAGGAAGACTCGCGAACTTGTTTCAGCCCCTACCTCCTGAGCTACAAGCGCTCATCTCAGTGGCAAAGGTGACCACTTCTCTGGTTGTTGATAAACACGGTTCCTCTGTGAACGCGTTTGGAAACAGCGCGGGTATTGGAAATGAGAGCGACCTCGCACTTCTAAGGTTCATTAGAGCGCAATCCGAAATAGTTCTGACCAGCGGAAAAACGGCCCGAGCTGATGACATCCGAATGCCCCGGGCGGCCGACCTCGCTATTTTCACAGCTGCGGGAGTTCAATCACTTCGCCTTGAGCCAAAGGGCGATCAAAGCTTGGTGCTAATCGGGAGCGAACAGGCAACAAATTACCTGGAGGCACTTTCACACATCAGAAACCTTGGATATCAAAACATTCAAATTGAATTCGGGATTTCAGGTCTTAGTGAGGTCCTGCAGGAAATCGACGTTTGTGTAATCTCCGGTCAAGATCGAGCTGGAGTGGAGTTGTTTCTAGAGCAACAGCAAATCATTCCCAGCCAGTGGTTCGAGCTCAAGGATCTCTTCGTTGCTGTCGGCTCTGGGCGTGGCAAGGGCGAAGATGACTAACGAGTGGGTAGTTTTTACGGGTGGAGCTTGACCTAACTGGAATTTCTGAGACTTTTAGCAGCATGCTGTCCGGCATGGCCGAGGTATCGGTTCGGGATGAAATCACTCTCAACCAAATTCCATCCCCAAAGGGCATAGCCCCAGAGGCCATTGCGATTTCAGCTGAGATAAATCATGAGCAATATTCAGACCATGGCATCAGTCGGCTGGTGTTTTGCAGGGACCCAGACCAGACCGAGGGCTGGATGTCTGAGTTCCGAATCATCGGGTATGCAAAGAGTCCAATTGAGATTGACATGGCAAAGGACGATTACTCCGCCGCATTGGCTTGGGAGTGGCTCAAGGAGAATCTTGCCAACGCAGGAGCCGGTTTTGCCCAGGAAGCCGGGACCACCACAACCGTTGTTTCAACCGGACACGGATCTCTAATAACCCAGCCACAACACGGTGAGCTGGAGATTAGGGCGTCCTGGGCGCCGACAACTGAAAATCTTGCTGCACACCTAAATGGGTGGGTAGAGCTACTGGCAATGATCTCTGGCCTGCCTCCAAAAGATTCCAAGATTGTGAGGATTAGTTGAAGCTGGACAAGCCCAGGCGCGACCTGATTATGGTCGAGAACACAGTTGGCTTAGAGGCTATGACAAAGCACTTTTTGGAGCATTCGGGCGACATCGCGATAGACGCCGAAAGGGCCAGCGGGTTCCGCTATTCGCAACGGGCCTACCTGATTCAACTCGCTCTTAGGGATGGCCCGATCTACATGATTGACCCGATTGCACTTAATGAGACCGTCACTGGATGGACGGAATCGGTGGCGCCAATTCTTAGTGAAAGAACCTGGTTGTTACATGCTGCCACCCAAGATCTACCCTGCCTTGCAGAACTCGGCTTCATGCCTAAAGCAATTATCGACACCGAACTTGGAGCCCGACTGGCCGGCCTTGAGAGAGTCGGACTAGGTTCGCTTGCTCTAGAACTTCTTGACATCGAGCTCGCAAAAGAGCATTCGGCTGCAGACTGGTCCCTTCGGCCGCTGTCCCAAGAAATGCTCGACTACGGGGCACTCGATGTTGACGTATTGCACGAACTTTGGGACGAGGTGGAAAAGACGCTGGTCGCTCAAGGAAAAATCGACTGGGCGCTCGAAGAATTCAAGCATCTACTGAGCTTCAAACCAAAAATCACTCCAGCGGAACCCTGGAGGAATTTGCCTGGACTGTCAAAAATTAGGGATGAGGAGAAGATAAAGATTGCGGCAAGCCTTTGGTTGACCAGGGATTCAATCGCAAGCGCTGAGGACCTCGCGCCGGGGAGGCTGATCCCGGACCGCTCGATTATGAGTGCTGTTGAGCAGAAACCGCGAACCAAGCGCGAGCTGGCTGGCAACAAGACCTTTCAAGGCAGGGCCTCTAGAACCCGACTCAATGAATGGTGGGAGGCAATCGCAAATGCACCAAATGTTGAGATTGACCCAAATCCAGAGCGCGGAACTGGCATTCCTAACCATCGCAGCTGGGAGAAACGCTTTCCCGATGCCCATATCCGTCTCAACGCTGTTAGGCCATTGCTAGCGGAGCTCGCAATCGAGCATCAGCTCCCAATAGAAAATTTACTAACACCCGATTACCTGCGACGTTTAATGTTTGAGCCAGCTCCAGATCTAAAAACGGCTCTGAGTGATTTCGGGGCCAGAGCATGGCAAATCGAGCTGACACTTCCAGCTATAGAAGCTGGTCTGATTCAAGCTCAGATTCAGATTGATTCTCAAGCGGCTTAGCGTGAGGGAGTTTTGAACCTAGAACCTGGGCCACGATGTCACGGCTTATTGCTTTGGCGGTAAGGCCCAAGCGTTCCAGAATCTGATCCCGCTCGGCGTGCTCAAGGAACTCAGCTGGAATGCCAACCTCATTCAGCCCGGTGTCAACATCGTGCGCCCGCAGATCTTGACGCAGTCTGGTGCCAAAGCCACCTACTCGAACGCCATCTTCTAGAGTCACTACCAAACGGTGCTCAGCAGCCAGAGCGATTAGGTCTTTTGAAATTGGTAGCACCCAGCGCGGGTCAACGACAGTTGCCCCAATACCCTGATCGGCCAACATTTGGGCCACCTCTATTGCGGTTCTTGCGAAGGAGCCCACGGCAACCAGCAGGACATCCTTACTTGGTGCCTGAGACAGAACATCGACTCCCCCGGGCATTCTTTTCACAGCTTCAATGGGGGCCGGAACGCTGCCCTTGGGGAATCGAATCACAGTCGGTGCATCACTGATCGCAATCGCCTCGCGAAGCTCTTCTTGTAGGCGGACTCCATCACGCGGTGCCGCTATGGCTATCCCTGGAACAACCTGCAAGATTGAAAGATCCCAGACCCCATGGTGAGAGGCTCCGTCTGGCCCGGTAATTCCAGATCGATCGAGCACCAGTGTGACCCCGGCCCTGTGCAGGGCAACATCCATTAGGAGCTGGTCGAAGGCGCGATTCAGAAATGTCGCGTAGATGGCTACCACCGGGTGCAGGCCCCCGAACGCCATGCCTGCGGCTGCGGTAACGGCATGCTGTTCCGCGATCCCAACATCAAAGACGCGCTTGGGAAACTTGGCCGCCATCTTATGCAGTCCAACTGGAATCAGCATCGCTCCGGTTATTCCGACAACGCGTTCGTTTTCCTTTGCTATCTCGACCATCTCATCAGCAAATACTCCGGTCCAGGTAAGACCAGTTGACGGCTTGATGGGCAAGCCGCTTTCAGGATCAATCTGCCCCACCGCGTGAAACTGGTCTGCTTCATCGGATGTGGCAGGTGAGTAACCTCGGCCTTTCTGCGTGACGGCATGCACAATCACGGGAGCGTTTAGGCCCTTGGCTCTTGTGAGAGCCTCCTCCATTGCCGCTAGGTCATGACCGTCTATCGGACCGATGTACTGAATACCGAGGTTGGGGAAGATTCCACGAGGCGCATTTTGCGTAAAAATGGTCTCTCCAGCGGCGTGAATCGAGTTGAACAACCACCTACCGGGCCGGCCAAAAGCCGAGAACACTTGCTTAGAAATCTTGTAGCCACGTCTGTACCAGGCCTCGGTGCGGATTGTATTTAGGGTTCTGGCGAAGCCGCCAATGGTGGGAGCGTATGAACGACCGTTGTCATTGACAACGATGACCAACTTGCGGTCATTATCGTCGGTTATGTTGTTCAATGCTTCCCAGGACATTCCCCCAGTCAGTGCCCCATCACCAATTAGTGCTACGACGTGCCTATCTGCCTGGCCAGTTGCCTTGAAAGCTCTGGAGATGCCATCAGCCCATGACAGCGAACTGGAGGCGTGGGAAGATTCAACTATGTCGTGCTCGGACTCAGAGCGTTGCGGGTAGCCGGCAATTCCACCCTTTTGGCGAAGATTTGATAGATCTTTGCGTCCGGTGAGCAGCTTGTGAACATAACTTTGGTGACCGGTGTCAAAGACTATGGAGTCGGTAGGCGAATCAAAAACTCGATGCAGGGCAACTGTGATTTCGACAACCCCCAGGTTTGGCCCGAGGTGCCCTCCGGTTTGGGACACGGAATCGATGAGGTATGCACGAATCTCTTCGCAAAGAACTGAAAGCTGGCTCCTGTTCAGGCCGGCCAAATCTTTAGGTGAATCGATACCCTCTAAGAGCCCCACGGCTACTCCAACTCCTGCATGGTTGGAAACCTTCCTAGGCAACCAAACTTCTCAATACGTACTGCAGAATTCCACCATTTCGGTAGTAATCGGCTTCTCCTGGGGTGTCAATTCTGAGAACAGCATCGAACTCGACGACCGACTTCCCGGGAGCCGAATGAGCGGTTGGTTTTGCGATGACTCGAATTGTCTTTGGAGTGATGCCATCATTCAGTTTCGCAATGCCGATGAAGTCAAATTCCTCGGTTCCATCCAGGCCAAGGCTTTGCGCATTTTGTCCCGCTGGGTATTGAAGTGGCAACACGCCCATACCAATCAGGTTACTGCGGTGAATTCGTTCAAAGCTTTCCGCGATAACGACCTTGATGCCCAAAAGTGAGGTTCCCTTTGCAGCCCAGTCTCTTGAGGAACCGGACCCATACTCTTTGCCGGCAAGGGCAACCAGTGGAATACCGGCCTTGCCATAAGCCTCTGATGCATCAAAGATGAAAGCTTGGGGCGCATCCCTTTTTGAGAAATCTCTGGTGTAGCTACCCTCAACATCACTAAGTAGTTGGTTTCGCAGCCGAATATTGGCAAAGGTGCCTCGAATCATGATTTCGTGGTTACCCCGTCTGGATCCGTAGGAGTTGAAGTCGACTCGAGAGACACCTCGATCGGACAGGTACTTGCCTGCCGGTGAATCAGCCTTGATCGAGCCTGCCGGGGAGATGTGATCTGTTGTAACCGAGTCCCCCAGTTTCACCAAAACTCTGGCTCCGCTTACATCCTGCACCGGAGTGATTTCTAGCTTCATGCCGTCGAAGTACGGTGGCCTTTTGACATAGGTGGAAGACTGGTCCCACTCAAAGATTGCACCCTCAGGCGTTGGCAAAGACTGCCAGCGTTCATCACCATCAAAGACCCCGGCGTATTGGGTTGTGAACATCTCCGAGTTGATCGATGAATCAATGGTTTCTTGCACTTCCTCAGGCGTCGGCCAAATGTCCGAGAGGAACACATCATTTCCTGCACTGTCCTGACCAAGAGAATCCTTGTCAAAATCAAAGTCCATGGTCCCGGCGAGTGAGTAAGCAATTACCAGCGGCGGTGAGGCAAGGTAGTTCATCTTCACGTCTGGGTTTATGCGACCCTCGAAGTTGCGGTTTCCCGATAGCACTGCGGTTACCGCCAAGTCATTTTGGCTAATTGCATCAGAGATCTCGGGAGCCAGGGGTCCCGAGTTACCGATACAGGTTGTGCATCCGTAGCCAACCAGCTGAAAGCCAAGTGCGTCCAAGGACTCAGTTAGACCAGCCTTTTCGTAGTACTCAGTTACAACCTTGGAGCCCGGTGCCAGAGATGTTTTAACCCAGGGCTTGGCTTTTAGACCCTTAGCAACTGCCTTCTGAGCCAATAGCCCCGCCGCCATCATGACCGAGGGATTAGAGGTGTTGGTGCAGGAAGTTATCGATGCGATGGTGACTGCGCCGTGATCAATTTCAAAGTCTTTGCCCTTGACCTTCGCTGGGAAGCTCAGAGCTGATGAGTAGTTTTTAAGGTCCCGCTCAAAGCTCGCCTTCGAGGCCGACAGTTCGATCCGGTCTTGCGGACGCTTAGGTCCGGCTATTGAGGGAACCACGGTGGAGAGGTCAAGAGTTAGGTACTCGGAAAATATTGGTTCCACATCTGGATTGTGCCAAAGCCCCTGAGCCTTGGTGTAAGCCTCGACCAGGTCGACCTGCTCTTTTTCCCTGCCGGTGATTCGAAGGTAGTCAAGAGTGACCTCATCAATTGGGAAAATCGCAACTGTTGAACCAAATTCCGGTGACATGTTGCCAATGGTTGCCCGGTTGGCCAGTGGAACCTTGCTAACACCCGATCCGTAAAACTCGACGAATTTGCCGACCACGCCGTGCTTTCTTAACATTTCAGTGATGGTCAGCACAACGTCAGTCGCTGTTGCTCCAGTTGGTATGTTGCCGGTGAGTTTAAAGCCGACAACTCTAGGGATGAGCATTGATACCGGCTGGCCAAGCATCGCAGCCTCAGCCTCAATCCCGCCCACGCCCCACCCAAGTACTCCAAGGCCATTCACCATTGTGGTGTGGCTGTCGGTCCCCACACAGGAGTCCGGATAGGCAGTTAGTTCCCCATCCTGCTCCTTGACCATGACCGTGCGCGCAAGGTATTCGATGTTTACCTGGTGGACGATGCCAGTACCCGGTGGCACCACTTTAAAGTTATCGAAGGCAGTCTGGCCCCAGCGCAAAAATTGATAGCGTTCGCCATTTCTTTGGTACTCGAATTCAACATTTCTCTCAGCAGCGTCTGCGGTCCCGGCAATATCAATCACAACCGAGTGATCAATCACCATCTCGGCAGGTGCTAACGGATTGATTTTCTGAGGGTCTCCCCCAAGCTCTTTCACCGCTTCTCGCATTGTTGCGAGATCAACGATGCAGGGAACACCGGTGAAGTCCTGCATGATGACCCTGGCGGGAGAAAACTGCACCTCGGTGTCCGGTTCTGCGCTTGGATCCCAGTTTATTAGTGCCTTGGCGTGATCCTGAGTGACGTTGACGTCATCTCTGGTCCTTAGCATGTTCTCAAGCAGAATCTTCAGACTGTAAGGAAGTCTTTCGACCCCCAAATTTGCCATGCTGTAGTAGTTGTAAGTTTTATTTCCAACCTTTAGCTGGCTTGCAGTTTCAAAATTCATCGACACATGATTCCCTTCGGATACCTACCTAATCTACCCGATTTACTTTGAAGCGATTCTCCTCAGAAGTACCCAGGTCAATGCCAGTAATCCGGCGTAGGCGGGGGCTCCCATAATTGCCCGGGAGAGAGCCAAAGCCTCAACCAGACCTGCGAAGTAAAGCGGAAGCTGAACCCCCAGGCGAGCTGCAAAAAAACCAACCCAAATCAGTGTTACAAGTCTCAAGCGCTTGTAGGTGGGCCGGTCTTTTCGCCAGCCCTGCTTGCCGAATAGTAGTTGGGCAACGTAACCCATAATGGGCCGCCCGATCAGCACCGAAACCAGAAAAACGGCACCGTAAACGGCATTTGTAATAAAGCCGGGCACAAAGTAGTCCGCAGCCTGTCCGCCCTCTCTAAGCGCCAAAAAAGCGGCCAAGGCGATTGCCAGAGCTCCGATAAGGGCTTGAGTTAGAGCCTTGCGCTGGAACAGTCGAACGATAATGAAGATTGCCGAACTTCCGGCAGCTATTGCAACTGCAGTCAGGGCGTCTTGGGATAGCGCGTATGCAAGAGAAAACAGGGTTGCTGGTAAAACGGCCTCAGCTATTCCCAGGGGGCCGCCGATGCTTTCCAGGAGTGATTTCTTGTTGAGTTCGTAACCAGTCTCTGTGCTCTCAAGTCCGAGCTTTTTGGCCACGGAATCCGGGTTACTCATTGTTTTGTATCGGCAATCGCAACGGAAGCAGTTCACCCGGTGGCATCGCAATTTCACCGCGATTTACGGCGGTCGCCCTAAATAACTCCACCAGCTTGGCATAGTGGTAGTCATCCAGACCCGGTGAGTTGATGACTCCTCTTAGAAACCAGCGCGGTCCGTCGACACCAAGGAATTTAGAGTTCCTAGTCTCCTTTTTTCCGTCAACCAAGACTGGCACTTCGGCGTGCAATTCTGGGCCGATCAGACCTTGCGCTCTTTGAGATGAGCCTCCCTGAGAAGCAATACCTGCCTCAAGAGCGTCAATGGTTTCCAGCCAAAGACCGGCAGATTTGCTAGCGGCAAATGCTTGAAGCTGTAGTCGGTGCCCATTCATTTCAAGAGTCAGGGCGACAATCTTCTTCGAAGCCTCGTCAACATCGGCTCTAATCTGAAGCTCTGGTTTTGGGGCAATACGGATCGAGCCGAAGTCTAGATAGGGAACAAGTAGGCCAACCTCTTCGATATCAAAGGGTCCAGTGGATTGGCGATTTTCTGGAGCGCTTTTCTGCATTACTGCCTCCCGCTCGAGCCAAACCCAGTATCGCCGCGTGAACTCTCGGGTAGCTCTGTCACTTCAATAAAGCGTGCAACCTCAACTCTTTGAAAAAGCAATTGGGCTATGCGATCGCCTCGACTAATTGAGAAGCTTTCATTCGAGCTGTTGTAAAGCGGAACCATGATCTCGCCTCGGTATCCGGCGTCTATAGTTCCTGGCGCGTTAAGAACGGTAATGCCGTGCTTTACGGCCAAGCCACTGCGCGGATGAACCAAACCGACCAAGCCAACCGGCAGTGCTATTCGTATGCCTGTTTTCACCAATGCTCTGTCTCCAGCTGCTAATTCAACGTCTTCAGTCGAGCGAAGATCAGCGCCAGCGTCGCCTGGCTTGGCATACTGCGGTAAAAAGCCGTCTTCGGCAATTATCAAAACCTCTAAAGTCACCCCCTGAGCGTAATCTATTGGGGTGCCTATTCAACAATTTAATGAGCGACTGTTGCCAAGCGCCGGAATGGTAGCCGCATTGTTGCTCTCTGCCCCAATGGTGTTGCTTGCAGCCTTGCCCTTCAGTGCCGGACTTGCTTACGTCTTAGCCTTCTTGGTTCCAGTAGGCCTGATTCTATTTTTTGTGCTACGAGCGCCACGAATCACTCTTGGTGATGACTATCTCGAGGTGGGGCGGATGAGGGTGCCGGTGAGTGCACTGGGTGAAGCCTATTTTTTCCAAGGGGACGCAGCTGCATTTGAGCGCGGTCCAGGGCTTAGCCCAGGGTCTCAAAGGTTATTCAGAGGCGATATAGATGGGGTTGTGAAGGTCATTGTGTCCGATGAAAAAGACCCGACAGAATACCTACTCTTCTCTTCGAGAAGAGGAGCGGAGCTAGTGAGCGCACTCGGTGCAAACGGGCCCTAGCCTGGTTTTTGATGCCAGCTGAGCCTGCGGCTTAACCAGGAAGCACTGAACGCAAGTGAATTCGTTTTGCTGAATAGGTAGAACTACCACTTCGAGTTCTTCGTTTATGACATCGGGGATTGTGAAACCATCTGCGTTATCCGAATCATCATCACCAAGAGATGGCTTGGAAGGGATTCGCTCCTTGAGCGCATCAAGAGATTCGGTGTCATCATCGTTTTTGCGCTGAGCATCGTAATCAGTTGCCATGATGTGCGCCTTCCTGTTGCTCTATCGGCGTGAACTATGCCCTAGCTAGGCCATTTTTGCAAGCTCGGCTCGCCAAAGCTACCAATACTTCTCCAAAACTCACCGCTTGAAATCCCATTCTCACAGCATTCTCAATGGGAAACTTCCTCCAAAGGAGCCAAGACTATGGAACTAAGGTTTGTGGCCAGAGAAAGTGATTTCCTACTTCTGGAAAGCGAGGACGGTACTTCTCATCGAGTGCCGATAGATGATGCGCTTCGCGATGCAGTTCGAAACACGCACGAGATTGTCTCATCGGGAATTGTTCCCAAGGATGTGCAGCAAATGCTGCGCTCGGGGTCAAGTGTTGCCGAGGTGGCCGCACACTTTGGAGTCACCGAAGCTGCCATTGAGCCTTTTGCCGCTCCGATCCTCGATGAGATTCGCTACGTAATCCAGACGGCGTTGGCAACGGTGATGTCGGACGGTTCGCAGATGCGCACGCTTGAAGAAGTTGTTCTTCGTTCGCAACCCGAGTCCAGCTTTAGTGCGCAGAGAACCGATACTGGTTGGGTACTAACTGCCACCGGCGCTCACTCCTACAGTTGGAAGTTTGATCCGAGATCGAAAGTTTTGGAACCAACAAGTGAGTCTGCACAAAAGCTTGCCAACATGAACGGTGTCAGAGAGGTGGTAACGCAGACCGTTCCCGTGAGATCAGCGGAGCCGGACAACCAAGAACCACTTGAAGAGGCTAACGAGCCAT
>JAGYIH010000025.1 GCA_018402615.1 Aquiluna sp. | reverse complement strand
ATAACCGTGGAACTTAGAGGTTCAGACCTTTACGCACTGATTTAGCTCCTAGGTTTGTCAGCATGCTAAAAATTGCCACGGTGAACGTGAACGGCATTCGTGCCGCCGCCAGAAAAGACATGGCTGGTTGGCTAAAGGAATCAAACCCCGATGTTCTTTGCCTGCAAGAGGTTCGTGCCCCAAGGGCAGATCTTGAAACTATTGCCAAAAATGAGCTTGGGATTAGGAACTGGCAAGTCTTTGATGATGAGGCAACCGCCAAGGGCCGGGCCGGGGTCGCGCTACTGACTGACCAAAAGACTCTGACTCAAAGAACAAAACTCGGAGCCGAGGACTTTGACTCAGCTGGCCGCTGGCTCGAAGTTGACATTGAGACCAAATCTGGAACCGTGACGGTTATCAGCACCTACGTTCACTCGGGCGAGGTTGACACCCCAAAGCAAATAGAAAAGTACAAGTTTTTGGACGCCATGCGGGATCGAATGGCACAGCTGGCCAAGGCGAATGCCCTGGCCGTTGTGGTTGGTGACCTAAACGTTGGTCACACCGAACTGGATATCAAAAACTGGAAGGGCAACCTGAAAAACGCGGGCTTTTTGCCACAGGAGCGCGCCTACTTTGATGACTTTGCTTCCCAGGGCTGGGTTGATATCGGCAGAAAGTTTCATCCTGATACCCCCGGGCCCTACACCTGGTGGTCTTACCGTGGCAAGGCTTTTGACACCGATGCCGGCTGGAGAATTGACTACCAGTTAGCCACCCCGGAACTTGCAAAACTAGCCAAGAGCTACAGCGTTGACAAAGCCATTAGCTACGATGCTCGTTGGAGTGACCACACGCCAGTGGTTGTTCAATACGAACTATAGGAACTTCGATGACTAAGCCAAACCTTCTGAGTGGGATGCAGCCTTCGGCTTCCAGCCTGCACCTTGGAAACTACCTGGGTGCACTGACCCAGTGGGTCAAGATGCAGTCCAGCTATAACGCCTACTACGTCATCGTTGACCTACACGCCATCACAATGCCTCAGGACCCAACACAGCTTCGTGACAACACTCGCAAGACTGCTGCGCAATACATTGCCGCAGGCATTGATCCGAACTCCGCTGCGTTGTTTGTGCAAAGCCAGGTTCCCGCCCATGCGCAGCTGGCCTGGGTGCTGAACTGCATCACCGGCTTTGGCGAAGCCAGTCGAATGACTCAGTTCAAGGACAAGAGCCAAAAGGGTGGTGCCGATAACTCCTCGGTCGGGCTGTTCACCTACCCGATTCTGCAAGCTGCAGACATCCTTTTATATCAACCAGAGTCTGTGCCGGTTGGCGAGGACCAGCGCCAGCACCTAGAGCTCACCCGTGACCTTGCGATGCGCTTCAACTCTCGTTTTGGCGAAACATTCACTGTCCCCAAGGCCGAGATTCTCAAAGAAACCGCAAAGATTTACGACCTGCAAAACCCCAGTGCCAAGATGTCAAAGTCCGCTGCCGATCCCAAGGGCTTGATCAACCTGCTGGACGAAGAGGCAGTGATATTAAAGAAGTTCAAGAGCGCTGTCACCGACACCGATGGTGAGATCAGGTTTGATGCAGTAACTAAGCCGGGGGTTTCAAACCTCTTGGGGATCTTTAGCGCCGTTACCGGCAAGAGCATCAAGGACACCGAAAACCACTTTGCGGGGTCCGGCTACGGAACCCTGAAAACCGAGTTGGCGGAAGCAGTAATTGAGCACCTGCGTCCTATTCGAGACAAAACAATGGACTTGGTCGCAGATCCCGCAGAGCTTGATCGCCTATTGGCGATTGGGGCCCAGAAGGCTAATGAACTGGCGGAAAAAACCCTCGCCCAGGTCTATGACCGGATTGGCTTTGTGAAGGGGCTCTAGGGAATTTCCCACCCCAAAAGAGTATTGTTCTATCTGCACAGTTCTTCGGGGTCAGTGAAAATCTGAACCGGCGGTTAAAGTCCGCGACCCGACTGGAAACATCGCAGCCAGCGATGAAGCTTCAGGCGGTTGACTCGGTGAAAATCCGAGACCGACGGTAAAAGTCCGGATGGTAGAAGAACTCGAGGCGCTATTTTGGCGCCTCTAGATTTTGTTGCCGTGCCCTGCGGTGCTGTGTGTTACGCACCAGGGAAGGCCAAATGGAAACCGCCAAGCTATACGAGGACGCTATGCAGCGTGCCTTGGAGCTTGGCTTGCGCGGTCCAGCGGTTGGTGTAAACCCCAGGTTGGTGGTTATTCTAAATTCCGAAGGTCAAATTGTCGCAGAGGGTTGGCACGAGGGTGCCGGGAGCGACCACGCCGAGGTGATGGCCCCGGAACAGCCTTTTTGGAAACTCGGGTGGAACAACTCTGCCGAGAAAACCACACCGCGGTTGTATCACTCGAACCATGCAATCACCACGGTAGAACCGGGCCCTGCGCTCAAGCACCCTGACGCTGGTATCGCTCGCGTGTGCTCTGGCGGCTAGTGACCCGGGGCGAGGTTTCAGGTCAGGGGTCCAAGCATTCGCGACGCGGGGGTGTCGAGGTGATTCCGGGGTGTGCTTCTGTCTCAGGCCGAGGACCAGGGTAATCTGGCTAACCGCAAATCGAAACCAGCGACCCATGTGATTCTTAAGTGGGCGTCGAGCTTAGATGGTCGCACCGCGCCCATGATGGCAAATTTTTCAGCCAGTGGATCAGTGGACCAGAGTCCAGGGCGGATACCACCTGAAGCGCTCCGAGGTGGAGGCGATCTGCTGGCACCGGCACCGCAGTTGCCGATGATCCAGAGCTAACCGCGAGAAGACCCGATGGCAGTTGGCTACGGAAACCAGCCGCTGCGAGTGGTGCTGGGTGAGCGTGTGAGCTTCTTCCAGACGTCTAAGGCTCTTTAACGACAAGGCCAGACGATTCAAATCCGGTCGCGCTCTCCAGAGCAAGCGCTGGCTGAGCTTTGGTCGATTGAGCCAAGAGGTCTGGGTTGAAGGTGGACCAAAGGTTGCCAGCGAGTTCGTAAAGTCTGGCCTGGTGGATGAAATCATCATCTACCTGGCGCCCATGCTGCTTGGTTACAACCACGCTCAGCCTTGAAGACATTGGGTAAAGCATGCCTCAAGCGGTAGGCCTTGAAATTGTGGGAAAACAAAATGCTGGAAAAGACATCTACCTAAGAGCAAGGAGAGCGTAAATGTTCACAGGAATTATTGGAGAGCTAGGCACCGTGCTGGCTATTGAGAAGCAGCAAGACGCCATCAGGCTAACCATTGGAGCCAATAAGGTCCTAGGCGACCTTGGAAGAGGGGGACTCTATTGCTTGCAGCACTCCGCCTAACCGCAATTGAGATTGACGATAAGGGCTTCACGGCTGATGTCATGTTAGAGACCTTGAAGCGCTCGAGCCCATGAGGTAAAGGTTGGTGACCCAATCAACCTGAACGAAAGGATGAGCGCGACCACCCGCTTCGTGGTCACTGTCGTTCAGGGCCGCTACGTTGATGGCGTGGGCGAGGTCGTGTCTGGAGCCAAGAGAACTGGGAGTGGGTGCGCATTCGGGTTCCACAGGAGCTTTTGAAGTACGTGGTTCAAGGGGATCAATAACCTCGATGGCATTCACCACCGTCAATGACATTGACGGTGACGTGATTGGCCTGTCACTGATTCCAGAGAGACTTTGACCGTGACCACCCTGGGTTACAAAGAGCCCGGCACTGGTCAATGCTGAGGCCGATCTTGGCAAAACAGCAGAGAAACTAATGGAGCACAAGTAGTTGACCGAAATTATCTGGCAGCGACATCGAAGAGGTATTACCGCCCTTAGGTTGGGCAAGCCAGTGCTGGTAACCGACGATGAAGATCGCGAAAACGAGGGCGATGTAATCATCGCGCTCAGTTCATCACCACAGAGTGATGGCCTGATAATTCGCTACACCTGGTTGGCGTTTGCGCACCCATGACCGAGGAGCGAGCAAACCAGTTGATTTGCCATTGATGTGGGGTGAGGTCCAGACCCGCATCACACTGCCTACACAGTGAGCGTTGATGCCGCCTCCAGAACCTCCACTGGTATTAGCGCAAGAACGCGCTCACCGTGGCCGATGCTGGCAGACCCAAACCTCAAAGCCCGATTCGCTTATTCGTCCAGGTCACGTGATTCCACTGCGTGCAAAGGCAGGCGGCGTTCTTCGAGCGCTACCACACCGAAGCGGCTGTCGACCTACTTGAACTTGCCGGTCTGGAGCCAGCTGTACCGATGGCCGAGATGGTAAATGACGACGGAACAATGATGCGTGCTGCTGGGATTATTTGAGGTTTCGCAAAGGTTGGGACTCCCATGACTACCATTGCGCACCCTTAAGGACCCATGGCAAAGCGCGCCCCAGTGCGCAGAAGCGTTGCCAACCGCATCCGTTTTGAGGCCGAAGCCAAGCTTTTCCAACCAGCCACGGTGAATTCACCGTTCGCACACATGACGTTCAAACCACCGCAGACACCATGTCGCGGACATTGCCGAAACCCCACCGGTCAGAACGTACTAATCAGACTTCACTCCGAGTGCATTACCGAGAAGCATTTGATCCCCTGGGCGAGGTGGTCCACAGCTGCAAGCGCAATGGATGCCATTCAGGGCAAAACCCCGAGGGTGGCGTAATCATCTACCTGCGCTACCAGGAGGGGCGCGGTATTGACCGCTAAACAAACTGAAGGCTCATGCGCTGCAGGAGCAGGGACTGGACACAGTGGACGCGAACCTAGCTCTGGGTCTACTCCTTCCGAGGCCCGTGAGTACGGTGCCGCGGTTGTAATCCTGAATGACCTCGGGATCACCAGCGTCAAGCTTTTTGACCAACAACCAGCCAAGAGCAAGTTCTTGGACGAGGCTGGGATTCACGTGAAAGAAACAGTTCCACTGGATCGTGGGCCTTGCCGCTGAGAACGCTGGATATCTAGATGCCAAGCGTGACCGCATGGGCCACGATTCCCACTAACCTGAACTAGTGAGCGTGGATCCGGAGCACCCCCAGCTAGAGGTTTCCTGGCGCGGAAAGATTATCCACGTGGTGGCTTCTTCTGCACACCCAGTGATAATGGATGGCCTCATTTCCATGCAATGCGCGAGCTTGAAAAGCGAATGCCCAAGATGTTGTGCTGAGGCGGTCCCCGGGGCCTCGAGCTTCCCTTGGCAGCCAAGCAGGCTATTGATAAGGGTGCCGGATGCCGTTATTGCGGGGAGTGGTAATCCAGGGTGAAACCCCACATTTTGACTACATCTGTGATGCCGCCACCCAGGGTCTTTCAACGCTGCAGTTAGAAACTGGTATCCAATTGGGTTTGGCTTAACCGTAAAACACCGAGGCACAGGGCACGTGGCCGGGCTACCCGGTTCCAAGGAAGACAAAGGTGCTGAGGCCGTTCAGGCCGCCCTTCAAATGCTTTCCAATAACTCTTAGCTAGTCTGAGGGAGACCCCAAAAGGGAACCCAAGGAGATAATCATGGAATTTGCAGCCGAACTTTCAAGAAACATTCTGGTCATACTTCACCTGGTAGGTATGGCAGCAGTGCTGGGAGGCTTTCTCACCCAGATGAAGGCCATGGCTAAGAAGGCAGCCCGAATTGTCCCGGCAATGGTTCACGGCGCTTGGACAGCGCTGATAACGGGAATCCTGCTGGTTGGCGTTGCGCAGTGGCGAATTGGCATGGGTGCAAACTTCGAGGTTGACCACACCAAGATCGCAGTGAAGTCAATAATTGCCGCGGTAATACTGGTCCTGGTAATGATCAACCGCAAGAAAGACAACGTTAACACCCCAATCTTTGGGGCCATTGGAGCTCTCACGCTAACCAACTTGGTGCTCGCCGTTATTTGGTAGACCCCGGTAGAGATTGCGCCATGGCAGCGCCGCTAAGAACTTCTTGATATGGTTTGCCAGTGCCGGAAAAACTTGGAAATCGCAGGGTCACGGGCCTTGAGCAGTACTACACCCCAACCAAGTTGGCTAATGATCTAGTCCTTGAACTAAAGCAGCTGATTCCAAATTTTGAGCTCAGAAGCTTTTTAGAGCCGGCGGGTGGAAACGGCAGTTTTATTCAGGCGCTTGCCCACCATGGTGGGGTCTCGATCCAATCGGTCGACACTCACCCGCTACACCCCGACGTCAAGAAAAAAGACTTTCTCACCTTTCAAACCAAAGAGCGTGACCTGGTCACCGTCTCGAACCCGCCTTTTGGCAGAAATAACGCGCTCTCGATTCCCTTTTTCAACCACGCAGCCCAGTTCTCCAGCCACATTGCCTTTTTGGTTCCGAGGTCCTGGCGAAAGTGGTCGGTGCAAAACCGACTTCAGCCAAACTTTCACCTCATTCACGACCGTGACGTGGACCTGATTTATGTGAACTCAAATGGTGAACCGCTCACCAAAAGCAATGAGCTCCGAACCTGCTTCCAGGTTTGGGAAAGGCGCAGTGAACTGCGTGAAAAGTTTGTGGTGCCGGACAACGGGCTGATCAAAAAAGTGAAGCCTGATCAGGCAGCTTTAGCGCTTAGGGTCTTTGGTTATGGCTGTGGCCAGGTGCTTGAGGATTTCCCCAAAGCCAGCAATACCACTCTGATGTTTCTCAGCCTCTCGGAAGGCATTACGGCTAGCCTTCTAAGAGAGCTTGACTTTGAAAGATTTATAAATAACACCGCCTACACCCAAGCCCTTTCGTTTCAGGAGATCAATTACCTTTTGAACGAGAAGCTCTTGGGTGATGGACTGAGACAGAAGTTGGAACAGAATTGAGCGAGTACTACGCCGACCCCACCCAGAACCCGAGAAGCAGAGAGTACAAGGGTCCAAGGGCAAAACTCTCTGACCTGTTTCCCTACGTTCGTCCCTACCGCAAGATCCTTACCGCAGCTTTGTTGCTATCGATCTTGGGATCCGCTCTAGCACTTGCCCAGCCGCTACTGATTGGCCAGCTAATTGAGGCCGTGGAGCAAAATCTAGAGTTCTCCACCCTCGCAATCGCCATAATCGCGCTGGTAATCTCCGGCGCGCTAGTAAATGCCGTGCAGTTCTACCTGCTCTACAGAACCGGTGAGGGCGTCGTTCTTTCAACCCGCAAGGCACTGGTAGCAAGATTGCTTCGGCTCCCGATCTACCAGTACGACAAGCGCCGCATTGGCGATTTGGTCTCCCGAGTTGGTTCTGACTCGACATTGCTAAAGGCGGTTTTGACTCAGGGTTTGGTAGATGCCCTTGGTGGCATGCTGCAGTTCTTTGGCGCAATTATCGTCATGGCCTTTATTGATCCAGTTCTACTTGGTTCAACCCTGCTGGTTGTCTTCACTGCCGTGATTGCAATTGCATTCACCGGACGCAAGATTCGCACCGCCACCACTAAGGCTCAGCAGCGGGTTGGTGAAATGAGCGCTGCGGTTGAGCGTGCCCTGAGCGCAATTAGAACCATTCGCGCCGCTAGGGCCGAGGCTCGCGAAACCGAAGAAATCTATAAGGACGCTCACGCTGCATATGACCAGGGTTTGAGCATTGCAAAACTAAGTGCGTTTGTCGCTCCGATTGCTCAGGTCGCCTTCAACACCGCATTCATTGTGGTCTTGGGACTTGGCGGATTGAGGGTAGCGACCGGCGAAACCACAATTGCCTCGCTGGTGACCTTTGTAATTCTGCTGTTCTTCATGGTTGGTCCACTGATCTCGGCCTTTGGTGCCTACACCTCGGTCATGGGAGCACTTGGAGCCCTTGCCAGAATTCAAGAGATCATGGTTTTGGATGAGGAGGAACCGGGAGAACCCAAGGCCCACCGGGTTGCTCAAAACCAAACCGCCATCGAATTTGAAGACGTTGGCTTCCACTACGAACCGGACGAGGGTGAAGAGCAAAAGCCAATCATCGGTTCCATCAGTTTCCAGATTCCACGGGGTGCAAGGGTTGCACTTGTCGGACCATCGGGCGCTGGCAAGTCAACCGTGTTTTCTTTGATTGAGCGCTTCTACGAACCAACTTCGGGCCGCATCCTGCTGGACGGGCAACCCGTAACAGAGTTTTCTAGAGCAGCGCTACGCCAACAGATTGGCTATGTCGAGCAGGACGCTCCGGTATTAGCCGGAACGATTCGAGACAACCTGCTACTTGGTAAAGATGCGGCAAGCGACGAGGAGCTGCGTGCGGTATTAGCCAAAGTGAATCTCATGGAGGTACTAAACCGCGACAGCAAGGGCCTGGATGCCCAGGTTGGTGAGGATGGCATCATGCTCTCCGGTGGTGAGCGCCAACGCCTGGCAATTGCAAGAGCGCTTTTGGCCACCCCGGCAATCCTGCTGCTGGATGAATCCACCAGCGCACTCGATGGTCCGAACGAGCAGCGCATGCGTGAGGCAATTGATGCGGTCGCCCAGAACCGCACGCTAATGGTGATTGCGCACCGGCTATCAACCGTTGTCGACTCCGACCTGATCTTGGTATTAGAAAACGGAAAGATCGTGGGTTCTGGTACCCACAGCGAATTGGTAAAGAGCACCCCGCTCTACGCCGAGCTGGCAAAGCACCAACTGCTGGTCTAGCAATAGAGTTGGCAAATGAGCAACGACGCCACAATCACTCGCGAGCAGGTTCTCGAACTTGACCGCAATGACTCCCTAAGGGCCTTCAAGGACGAGTTTTTAGTCACCGACACAGAGCTTTGCTACCTGGATGGCAACTCACTTGGACGCCTCCCAAAAAGAACCATCGATGTCACCAATGACTTTTTAACAAAGGAATGGGCGCACGAGTTGGTGGATGGCTGGAGCCACTGGATCGACCAGGCTCAGCCCGCAGGTGATCTTCTTGCTCGCGCAGCACTGGGGGCAGGCGCGGGCCAGACCCTGGTTTGCGACACCACGAGCGTCAATCTCTATCAGCTCTGCAGCGCGGTGATGCGCTCTATGCCACAGCGCAACAAGGTGATTGTCGACGCTGCAAACTTCCCCACCGACCGCTACGTCGTTGCCGGCTTAGCTGAGCAAATGGGTAAACAGGTCATCACCCTGGACACCGATGGCTCTGGCGGACCGGGTGCTATCGCAATAAACAGTCAGAACGAAGTTATAACTGTGTCTGAACTGCGAAAGCACCTTTCAACCGATGTTTCGCTGCTGACCCTGCAGGCCCTGAACTACCGCTCGGGTGCAAAGCAAGATATCAAGGGCATCAACGCTCTTGCTAAGGAGTTTGGCATCCTGGTGGTCTGGGACTGCTCGCACGCAATTGGATCCATCGATTTGGACTTTGAAAACAACGATGTTGAGCTTGCCGTGGGCTGCACCTATAAATACGGCAACTCCGGTCCAGGCTCCCCCGCCTGGCTCTTTGTTTCGCATCCCCTGCAAAAAAAGCTCCGGGTTCCAATCCAGGGTTGGTTCGCGCAGGAAAAGCAGTTTGAGATGGGCCCTTTCTTTGAACCCGCTGACAACATCCGCGGGTATCAAATTGCAAGTCCATCAATCATTGGCATCAGAGCCGTTGAAGTTGCCTTTGAAATGATTGAGCGGGCCGGTATTAAGAACATTCAGGCCAAAGCCCAGGTGGGCACAGGTCTGATGGTTGACCTTTATAAAACCTGGCTCAAGCCACTGGGTTTTGGACTCGGTTCGCCAGAGAATCCAAAAGAGCGCGGCGGCCACATAGTTCTTACTCACCCCGATGCCAAGCAGATTGCCGCAGCACTTCGCAAGCTCAAGAAGGTGATTCCCGACTACCGCGAGCCAAACACCCTCAGGCTTGCCATCTCACCTCTGGCCACCAGCTACCTTGAGGTCTACGAGGGATTCGAAAGACTGCGAGACCTGGTTGCATCCGGGGACTACAAGGACTTCAAAACCGATGGAAATAGGGTCACATGAATCACGACAAGCACGTTACCTACACCACCTACCTAAAGGTTGATGAACTTCTCGCCCTGCAGCAACCTCTCTCGGACGGTCCCGAGCATGACGAGCTGTTGTTCATCACAATTCATCAGGTCTACGAACTCTGGTTCAAACAAATCCTGCACGAGATCGCAGCGCTTCAACTAAGCCTTGAGAAGGGCAACACCCACCGCTCTCTTGCGCTTCTAGGCAGAACCAGAACCATCATGAAGACCTGCGTCTCACAGCTAGACATCTTGGAGACAATGACACCGCTGCAGTTCAATTCCTTCAGGGAGCGACTGAGCAGTGCAAGTGGTTTCCAGTCTGCCCAGTTCCGCGAATTGGAGGCCGTCCTTGGGCGTCGTGACCAGGCTGGTAAAGATGCCGACAAGGCCAGCGGCATGGGCATGGCAGAGCACTTGGCACCTGGCTCTAAAGCTAGAGAAAGGGTGGAAAAGGCAATGCAGCGACCATCGCTCTGGCACTCTGCACTTTCCTACTTCAACTCCAGAACCGCGCTACCGGTTGAGGCGATGCAGCATGACGTTACAACTGCCTGGGAACCACACGACGCGACCCAGGACAAGTTGATTTGGCTTCACGTGAATGACCCCGAGGCATCCATGGTTGGCGAGGCGCTGGTCGATCTGGACGAGGGTCTTCAGGAGTGGCGCTATCGTCACGTAAAAATGGTTGAGCGCACCATTGGCAGGAAGATTGGGTCCGGTGGTTCCGCCGGTGCTGGCTACCTGGCCAGCACGCTGTTCAATCCGGTATTCCCGGACCTCTGGGCAATCAGAAGCCGCTTTTAGCTATTCTCACAACGTTGCTGAGCAGCATGGCACGGGTCATCGGACCAACCCCGCCCGGGTTTGGCGAAAGATATCCGGCGATATCACTAACCCTCGGGTCAACATCCCCAACCAGCCCGGTTGCAATGCGAGTGATACCGACATCTAAAACCGCTGCCCCTGGCTTTATCCACTCGGGCTTTACGAAGTGCTGCTGACCAATCGCAGCAACGACTATGTCTGCTCTTCTCAGGGCAGCAGGGATATCCTGGCTGGCGCTGTGAAGCAGGGTCACGCTTGAATCAATTCCCTTGCGGGTCATCAACAGCGACAGCGGTCTTCCAACGGTGAGACCCCTGCCTAAAATCGCGACCTCTC
>JAGYIH010000024.1 GCA_018402615.1 Aquiluna sp. | reverse complement strand
CGCGCCATGGTCGACGCCAGGGCATCAACCAGCTGGTCAATCTTGCCTTCGTTTTTTCCAGTCACCGAATTAGAGCCAATTTTTACAACTACCCTTTTGGCCTCCAGCAACCGCCTACCGTGATCTGACACTTACTTCTTCTCCTCAAAATCTTCTGGTCTTGACCAAATACCCGATTTGCGCTCGGATTCCATCTTTTCGCGCAGTGCCGCTCTAGCGTCCATCATTTCTTGGTAGCGCTTTCTGCGCTCAACATTTGTTCGTCGGTCGTTTAGTGGCCCAAACCTCGGGTCGGTTCCTCTTGGACTAACCAGTAGCTCGGCGGTTGACGAGATGGTTGGCTCCCAGTCAAAAATTACTCCGTCGCCCGGGCCTATAACAACAGTTGAACCGCTCGATGCACCTGCCTTAAAGAGAGCATCTTCGATTCCAATCTTGGCAAGCCGATCGGCTAAGTAGCCGACCGCTTCTTCGTTGCCGAACTCTGTTTGAGCAACCCAGCGCTCTGGCTTGGTGCCCAAAATCCTGAAGTACTCTTCGACTCCGGTGAACTCGCGAACAATCTTGAAGTTGTTGTCTTCCTTTTTTGCCTGCATGAGCTGAATCTTGGGGCGGGAAGGAACGCTGGCTTTCTCTTTTCGATCTGCCTCAACAAGTTTTGCCATCGCAAACTTTAGTTCCTTTAGCCCAAGATGTGTAGCGGCCGAAACCTCAAATACTTGGTAGCCGCGTGCCTCTAGCTCCGGACGGATAAATTCGGCCAATTCTTTAGCGTCAGGAATATCCACCTTGTTCAGAGCAATCAAAGCTGGTCGCTCGGTAAGGGGTTTTTGACCCTCGGGGACTTTATAGGCGTCCAATTCTTTTAGGACCTTGTCTAGGTCCGATGCTGGATCACGGTTTTGCTCAAGAGTCGCGCAGTCAATCACGTGAAGAAGAGCTGAGCAACGCTCGACGTGGCGAAGAAATTCCAGGCCTAATCCTTTGCCTTCGCTGGCACCTTCGATAAGACCCGGAACATCGGCAATTGTGTATCTAGTCTCACCGGCCTGAACAACCCCCAGGTTTGGGTGCAGTGTAGTGAATGGGTAGTCAGCAATCTTTGGTCTAGCCGCAGACACTGCAGCGATCAGGGAAGACTTTCCCGCTGAAGGGTAACCAACTAAAGCAATATCCGCGACGGTTTTTAGCTCAAGAACTACATCGCCTGACCATCCTGGAACTCCGAGCAGTGCAAACCCCGGTGCCTTTCTTTTGGTGCTAGCAAGAGCTGCGTTTCCTAGTCCCCCAACACCACCTTCGGCTACAACCAGTTCCATGCCTGCTTCATCAAGATCGGCAATTAGTTCACCATTTGGCTTTTTGACGATTGTGCCAACTGGAACGGCGAGCTTTAGGTCTTCACCCTGAGCCCCGTTTCTAAAATCTCCCGCTCCCGCGGCGCCGTCGCCGGCGGCACGATGCGGATGGAAGTGATACTCCAGAAGTGTTGTCGTGTTGGCATCAGCGTAAAGCGCAATGCTGCCGCCTCTTCCGCCGTCGGCACCGTCTGGACCGCCCAGGGGTTTGAACTTCTCGCGCTTTACCGAAACGCACCCTTTGCCACCGTTTCCGGCGCGCACGTGAAGGGTCACTTGGTCAACGAATGAGACCATGGGGTTTCCTCCTTCACAAATAACTAAAGGCGAGCCAGTGGCTCGCGCTGAAGTAGAAGCTTTTGTTGACTTTTTGCTTATGCAGCCTCAACGATGTTTACTACGCGGCGGCCGCCCTTGGTCCCGAATTCAACGGCACCGGCAGCTAGGGCAAACAAAGTGTCGTCTTTACCCTTGCCGACATTCTTTCCCGGGTGGAAGTGAGTTCCGCGCTGGCGAACAATGATTTCCCCCGCGTTTACTTCCTGGCCTGCGTAGCGCTTTACGCCAAGACGCTGAGCGTTGGAATCGCGACCGTTCCTGGTGGAGCTAACTCCCTTTTTGGATGCCATTTGCTCTAATCCTTTACTTGATCTCGAGAACTTGGACGCGGGTTAGTTCTGAACGGAAACCCTGACGTCTCTTGTATCCGGTTTTGTTCTTGTACTTCTGGATGATGATCTTTGGTCCACGTAGGTCGTTTAGTACCTCTGCAGTGACCTTCACGGAAGCAAGTGCGGCGGCATCGGTGGTTACCTTGTCGCCGTCTACTAGCAGTAGGGCTGGAAGCTGAATCTTGCCATTGGCATCGGCCTTGATGCGGTCAAGGGTAACAATGGTGCCCACTGACACCTTTTCCTGACGGCCGCCTGCGCGAACTACTGCGAAAACCACTTGATTTACCTTTTTCTAAGTTTGGGAAGTCACCACCTGGGCAACAGCTCCCTAGTCTAATGGGGCCTAAGCGACCGGGTCAACCTTGGCTGGGCTGGTGGCCCGCCTTGGCTTGCGCTTGGCTTCTATCTTCGGGTCCGGCTTGGCTTCGGGCAGGGCGTCGAGGATACGCTCCAGCGAGGGCTCGACCAAGGGTTGATCTGAAGCTGGCTTGGACTCGATCTTGCCGGTTCCCATGGTCGAGGCGGCAATCTTGGCTACTACTGAGTTGATCTCAGAGGCGCGCTCGGGTGTCACGACATTAGCAACCTCCATGTGGCCTTTGCGCTTTTTCTCTGATTTACCGTCGTTAGAGCTTCTAATTCTCATGATTGGCTCCACGTGAACAATGGCTCCCCTGGCGCTGCAAACCTCACAGGGTTCGCTAAAGGATTCCAAAAGTCCCAGACCCAGTTTCTTTCGGGTCATTTGGACAAGTCCAAGTGATGTGACCTCGGCCACCTGATGCTTGAGGGCGTTGCGACCCTGGAGCACTCAATCAGCCTTACTGGAGACTAGATCTCGGTTTGACTCGAGCACCATGTCAATAAAGTCGACAACGATAATTCCACCGATGTCTCAAGCCTCGAAGTGCCTTACAATTTCTTCAGCGGCTTCAAGGTTGTTCTTGGTGACGGTTTGCTCAAGGTTTCCTCCCGAGCCGACAAATTTTCCAGTATTTACATCCTACAGTCATCAGCTGGTTCGGTCAATCGCAATGATCCACCGGATGGAAGGTAAACCTTACGCTCCAGCGCCTTACCGATTTGCTCGCCAGCACGGTAGCGGTCAAATAGGTCTTCCTTGCCGTCGTAAATCACGCGGTCCAATAGATCCGGCGCTACGGACGCCCAAATACTCGGTGATGACGGCTTGTGCATCGCTTCCGGAGATAATCATTTTCTGGAAGTCCTCATTGAAGACATCTCTAACGATTTTTACCAGCAGGTCAGGTTCTGAGTGCAAGGAAGGGGTCGGAGGTTGCCTTCTTGAAGGTTTTTTCTGAATTCCATCCCACTGAGGCCCAGTCTTTCCAACATCAGGTGAAATTTGCTCCTCGGTTGCACCCTCGGCGCGGTTCCAGTTTAATCCACGCTAGCTTCCTCGGGAACGATGCCCTTCAAAATCTTCTTTAGAGCAGAGTTTCCCCATCTCGGAGTGAAGAGTTTTCTGGAGATACCGTTCATGCTCCCCGTTTTGGGACGTAGACAACATACCTGCCAGGTAGCGAGACCTGGGAGGTTAGGTAGACACCTTTTTGACCAACCGAGTCCTTAGTGACCTGAACCAGAATGGTGTCATTGGATTTCAGGGGCAAGCTCAATTTTTCGAGGTTGGCCCTCGAGGCCGTCATCCCGATTGACTTCTCCCGAGTACAAAACGGCATTTCGGCTGGCCGTGTCAACGAAAGCCGCTCCATAGAGGGAGTACGTTTGCACTTTACCGAGATAAACGTTTCCGATAAGGGAACCATCCTGCGTTTGAGCCACATAGTGCTCAACCAGTACCTTGTCCTCGAGAACACACAGTTGAATCTTGTCGTCCTTTGAACAGACAGCATCATGCGATCTACCGATTCGCGACGTGCCAAAAACTCAGTTTCGGTAATGGTCTGTCGTCGTCTGCCAGAATCTCAAACCATCACTTGGCGGCGCTGTTTTTAGCTTCAGGCGGGTGGAACCCTTAATGCGCTGGGCTCTGCATTACTTGGTTCTTTGGGGGCTCTTGGAGTTCTTACCTTGACCATGTTCATTCCGGAGCATCAGGGGATTTACGTCAATTGGTTCACCTGCGCGTCGGCGAGCGCCTGCGAAGGTGTGACTCGGACTCCCGCCTCTACTGATTTTTTGCGGCAGATTTCTTCCTCGGCTCAGCGGGTGGAAGATCTGGCGCTTGAAATAGAAGTGAGGTTGCACTTCTAACAGGTGCCTTGGTGGCGTCAGCTTTTTGGTTTTAGCCGGCTCGGTTTTAGAAGCGACAGCTTTTAGTTTTTTCCTTTTTTAGCGCTGGCTTTTTCAGCCTTGTCAGTCAGAAGCCTTTTTGCTGACTCGCAGAAACTGTTTTTACTGCTTTTTATTACTTTGTCAGCCTTAGCTGAATCGTCTTTCCTTCACCATTTAAGGTGCACTCCATCTTGCTTGATTTGGCAAAGCCCACACTCATCCAAAATCTCGGCTCCTAAATCCTTATCAGCGACTTTTGCCACCGACCAAAACCTGTTAGTTGCCGAGTCATTGCTTTCACGTCGCCCTGCCAGGCGCGATGGGTCTTATGCCTTGGAGCCAAATGCTCGATAAACCTTGTCTAAGCGGAGGTTGTGGCTCCCCAGATGCTTACGTAAATAAGTATTACATCAAATGCGACAAAGGCCCGATTCGCCGTGGAATGCCAGTGTGGCCACTAAAACACCCGAAAGACGCTGATTGGCGGAACTACCTCGCTCGCCTGGATGCTCATCACCAGCGGAGTTGTTGGCTGGATCGGGGCCATGGCTCTGACCATAGAGCGACTAAATGTCGCCTCAAATCCCGATGCCTAATGCTAATTTCCCGCGATGTCATTGCCCCATCTCCTGTAAGTCGGTAGTATCACCGAACAGGCATCTCTGCTGGGCTTTCAAATTCACTGATTGGCCTCACTGCATTTTTGCGCCAATCCTCGTCAGTTTACAATTCTCGCGGGAGCAAAGTTTGCCAAGTGGTTCTGGTTTGCTATTCACAATTGCAATGGGTGGCGGATTGGCATTTGTTGTGTGGTTGTTTGGTGGAGCCTCTTTGAGATCAGGAGCGCTATTGCCCTTACTGCATGGTGGCGGACCAGATGATTCCGATGTTTTGAGCAGTTCCTGTTCTCCAGCGCACTGAGGAATAATCGGTTCCGGTGGGACAGTTGGCTTTTTGTTGCGGCCTACGACTGGCATTGGCTCTTTACTTTTGCAACTTTTTGGAGCCATCATCATGACAACCGTCTGGCGCTTCTGGGATCTTTGGCCGAGTCTTTCTAAGAAAACCAGATTCCCGCGACTCCGCGGCGCCAGCTCCACCGAGTCGGAACCGTGAACAAATTCTTCTGAACCTTTTCGCCCCAATCGCGACCTAGGTCCCCGCAATTGTTCAGGTGCCGCGGTAGTTGGGTCAGTTGCTCCAGCAAGGGGCCTAAAATCCTCGATTACGCGATCGCCCACTCTACTCGAATGGCGACAACCGGTCAAGAAGACATGAACTCAATAAGCGGAGCGTAAGAAGGGCTGCCTTGTTAACGTCGTGTTGCGCTGAAGCTGTTCGATAGTTAGGTAACAATTTTTAGACCCGTGACAACGTAGCCCTTTTACTCGATACGGGAGATAATTTCGCGGTTAGAGACCTAGCAACACCGACCGGCTTTACAGAACTAGAGTCTGCTCTTTCATTAGTTGCCACCTTCTGCTGAATCAGGTTTTCTTGTGCTGACTTTATCAATTGTCCCACCGGCAATCATTCCCCAGACCCACATTCCCATAAGACGTGCAAAGGAACATACATAAGAGGCACCCAGATTCAAGCAAAATGACAACCAGGCGCAATATCCGGCCGATTAGGTAGGTGCCGGGCTTTCCCTAAAACTGCTGGGAAAATCATGAGTAGAACCGAGCCCAAGACCGACGCCCCCAAATCACGGCTGGGTCAGGATAAACCTGCATTAAAATCCGACCGGGTCACCAAAGAAAACCACTACAGACTGGAACACCATAACCAGCGAGCCCAGAGGTTTGCTTTGGTGGATCTATTGCGCATCCGATTCCTCCTGAATCAATTTGATGACGTCTCCTACTAAGGTAATCGACCCAGGTCACTACAACCGTGCCATCGACCTCTGATGCCATTTCTCGTGCTCTTGCAAGACCCGCCTGGAAATCAGAAGAAGCCAAAACATCCCCACAGTCCGAAGTGAGGAAGAGAGGCCACCAGCTCGAGATCAGCGATGAGCATGGACCTAACGCTTGTCGACTGGGTTATCACCGCCCGCTCAGATACCCGATAAATTGAGCAAACCTTCAGCGTCCTTCTCGGCCAAAACCACCAATCATGCAATCAGGGGCTTATTGGAAAACTCCAGTTTCCGAGTTTCAGCCAGGTGAGCTCCCGCGGGGTTATGCGCACCGTCCAGCTTAAAGTGGCGGTTCTGTTCTAACAAGGCTACTGACCTGCCAGGGGATGAAACATCAGAAACCCCGCAGATCGCAGCCGTCGTCCCGCTATTGCAGTTCTCCCCCTCCCAAAAGCCTCGACCCTTGACTATAGCGACTGCAAGATTCTGGGCTTGATGGACTCCAAAGCACCCGGAGCATTCGATGGTCCGTAGTTTCCCCACGAGCCCCGCCACCAGAAACCACCTGACCGACTGGAGTTGCCTCAAAGCCCTCAAGAAAAATCCCTGCCCTCGAGCTTGAAGCTCTCAGCACTTGAATAGGAAGCCCTCTCTAAAACTGCTAGAACTTCGAGCTTTGCTTAGAGCTCACAACAATTGCACCAGCTTTGCCAGTCCCTGACTGGTTTCCGCAATTTCTTCAGTTGTGTCACCAAGTCTGTCCATGTGATCAAGACCAATTGGAGTAAAGGCAACGCGTCGCCATCAGCGACGTTTGTCGATCCCAGGCTCCACCCATTCCAACTTCCAGAACCAAAACATCCACCGGTGCGTCGGCAAATACCATAAAAGCCCAGCACGGCTAAAGCCTCAAAAATGTAAGTGGAGAATCTCCGGCTTCGGCAGAAGCTCCTGATCGACGAACTCCAAAATTGGCTCGATGTCAGCGTAAACACTGACCAATTGCTCGTCGCACCGGCTCGCCGTCGAGTGCGCTATGCGCTCGTTCAGACGAATAAGGTGTGGTGAGGTGAAGCGCCCGGTCCTAAGCCCGTGCTCGCGCAAAATCCGCTGCGATAAACCTGGTAGTTGAAGTCTTGCAGGTAGTTCCGGTGACGTGAATTATTCGATAGGAGCGCTGGGGTCGCCTAGCAGTTCAACTGCTCGGCGAGTTGGTCAAGCCCGAGGCCGATCTTTCTGGAACGCAGTAAAGTTTTGCTAGAACAAGATCTGATTGGCAGAAAGCCAATACTGTTCATCCATGACCTTCACTCAAAGCTTTTTGCCCTTGCAATCAAAACTTGCTGTGACTCACCAACTGGAACTTCAAGATTGGCTAATCTGGAGACCGGAGCTCTCAGTGACTTTGAAGCTCAGAGTGGGAGTCTCATGTAACAACTCTTCGTGAGCCCCTAATGGCTTCAAGAACTTGTCAACTTTCTCCAGTCTCGGTCGCGATACGTCCCCTGACACATCTAGATCCGCATCTTTCAGGCCTGCTCGTGCCCGAACACATCTGCACCAGCCCCTCCCGCGGCAAGCTCTGGAGATTGACACGGTTCAAGTCACAAAGCCTCCGCCGGGCAAAATTCCGATTAGCTTCTCATCGCTTGACTGATCTTTAGCAACGAGATTTATCTCGTACTCCCCTTCAAGAAGCTCCACCCCATTGACCAAAACTGTCTCACCCTTAAGCTCCCAGTTGCCAGACTTTGCAGCCTGGATAATCTCCTGAACCTGCTTGCCCAGTCTTGGGCCAAGGGCCCGGGAGTTTACGTTTAGTTGCTTTTCAACACCGAAATCATTAGTTGATGCTGCAGCTAGCTCAACAAGTTCAACTTGTTTGACATTGAGTTCCTCCGCGATGATAGTTGAGAAGTTTTCCAGAAGACTGGCTCCCTGGGTCACCACGGTGAGTTTTGAAAGCGGCAGCCTGACCCTAAGTCCATTGGTCTTTCGAAGACCAAGAGCTACCGAGCTAACGGTTCGGACCTGGTCCATGGCAACAACCAGATCTTCGTCGTAGGCAAGCTTTGAGGCGTCTGGCCAATTGGTCAGGTGCACGCTCTTACCTCCGGTGAGTCCACGCCAGATTTCTTCGGCAACCATTGGAAGAAGCGGGGCAGCAACTCGGGTGACCATTTCTAGAACCGTGTACAGGGTGTCGAATGCCTCTTCGTTTCCTTCCCAGAAACGATCCCTTGACCTTCGGACATACCAGTTGGTCAAAATGTCGCTGAAGTCTCGAAGCCTTGAAGAGGCGGAGTATGAATCAAACTGATTTAGATCTTGCTCGACCAAAACAATAAGGTCGCGTGTTTTTGCAATCAGGTAGCGATCCAGCACATCGGTACTCGAAACTGAGTATTTCGCCTGATAATTAGAGGCGTTTGCATAGAGAGAGAAGAAGTACCAGGTGTTCCAAAGTGGAAGCAGAACCTGACGAACACCCTCGCGAATTCCCTGCTCGGTAACAACTAGGTTTCCACCTCGAAGAATCGTGCTCGACATCAAAAACCAGCGCATGGCATCGGAGCCATCGCGGTCAAATACTTCGTAGACGTCAGGGTAGTTTCTTAACGACTTGGACATCTTCTGCCCGTCGTTTCCTAGAACGATTCCGTGAGAGATGGCGCTTTTGAAAGCTGGGCGGTCAAACAACGCGGTTGCCAAAACGTGGAGTGTGTAGAACCAACCTCTGGTTTGCCCGACATACTCGACGATGAAATCACCAGGGTTGTGAGTTTCAAACCACTCGCGGTTCTCAAACGGATAGTGAACCTGAGCAAACGGCATCGATCCCGACTCAAACCAGCAGTCCAAAACTTCTGGCACGCGACGCATTGTCGACTTACCGGTCGGATCGTCTGGGTTAGGTCTGGTCAGTTCGTCAATGAACGGGCGATGAAAATCTTCGGGTGCTTTACCGAAGTCTTTTTCAAGTTCCGCTAAAGATCCGTAGACATCTATGCGCGGATAGTTCGGGTCATCTGATTTCCAAACCGGAATCGGGGCTCCCCAAAAACGGTTTCGGCTGATAGCCCAGTCGCGAACGTTCTCCAACCACTTTCCGAAGGAGCCGTCCCTGGTGTGAGACGGAGTCCACTCAATTTGCTGGTTCAGCTCAAGCATGCGGTCTTTCACCTTGGTGGTTTCCACAAACCAGGACGAGACTGCCTTATAAATCAATGGGTTCTTGCAGCGGTAGCAGTGCGGGTAGGAGTGCTCGTAGCTCGCCTGGCGTAGCAACCTTCCCTCAGCTTTTAGCTTCTGGGTAATTGGCTTATTGGCGTCAAAGACGTGCTGGCCTTCGAAATCTGAAACTACGGAGTTGAACTGACCGCGCTCATTGATTGAAACGTAAACCGGAATCCCGGCAGCATCACAAAGCTTTTGGTCGTCTTCTCCGTAGGCCGGCGCCTGGTGGACTATTCCAGTTCCCTCGTTGTCAACTACGTAATCTCCAACCAGGACCTGCCAAGCGTTAGCAGTTTCAAACTTTGATTGGTCTGCGTAGTAGTCAAAGATTCGGGCGTATCGCATACCGCCCAGATCCTTACCTTGAACAGTTTTCTCAGTTGCCAAAACTGCCGACTCGGCATCTTCATAACCTAAGTCCTTGGCGTAGGCACCAAGCAAAGATGCTGCAATTAGATACTTAGTATTTGCGTCGCCGCCATCCGAAGCTCCGCCTGGACCTGCTGGCACCACCGCGTATGAGATCTCTGGTCCAACTGCAAGAGCAAAATTTGTTGGAAGTGTCCACGGAGTCGTTGTCCAAGCGAGCATTCGAACTCCGTCTAAATCTCCACCCAAAATTGGGAAAGTGACCGTGACGGATTGGTCCTGACGGATTTTGTAAACCTCGTCGTCCATTTTTAACTCGTGGTTCGAAAGCGGTGTCTCACAGCGCCAGCAATAAGCCAGCACCTTGAAGCCTTCGTAGATCAGGCCTTTTTTGTGTAGCTCCTTGAAAGCCCAAATAACGCTCTCGGTGTAGTTGGTGTCTAGAGTCTTGTAGTCGTTGTCAAAATCCACCCAGCGCGCTTGCCTGGTGACATAGGTTCTCCAGTCCTCGGTGTATTTCAGAACAGATGTCTTGCAATAGGCGTTGAACTTATCGACACCGTATTTTTCAATCTCCGGTCTTCCGGATATACCGAGCTGACGCTCGGCCTCAACCTCGGCCGGTAGGCCGTGGGTGTCCCAACCGAACCGGCGCTCAACGCGGTAGCCCTGCATGGTCTTGAAGCGAGGGACTAGGTCTTTGGTGTATCCGGTAAGGAGGTGTCCGTAGTGAGGCAGGCCATTGGCAAAGGGAGGCCCGTCATAGAAAACGAATTCCTCGGCGTCCTCAGCCTTGCGCTGGTCGATGGATTCTTGAAAAGTGCCCGATTTTTCCCAGTATTCGAGGGTCTGCTTCTCGATTTCCGGAAAAGACGGGCTCGGGTTTACGCCGAAAGCCTGACCGGCCGAGTTCTGGGGATACATTTTTAGGCTTTCTGGCTGATGTGTTCTTCAATCTCTGACAATGTTAACCTGTATTGACCCCCATTTATGGAGACTTTGACCTTTGAATAATCAGCAACCGCCTGAAATAAGCTTTGCCCGAGCCGCCACCACCCCGGACAAGGTTGGGGTAGAAGGTCTAGAGGCTAAGTGGGGAGCTAGCTGGGATGAGTCCGGCAGCTACAGCTTTGATAAAACGGCCGAGAAATCGAACATCTATTCAATCGATACTCCCCCGCCAACAGTTTCCGGTTCACTTCACGTGGGGCACGTCTTTAGTTATACCCACACCGATCTAATTGCCAGATACCAGCGCATGCTCGGTAAAGAGGTTTACTACCCGATGGGCTGGGACGA
>JAGYIH010000023.1 GCA_018402615.1 Aquiluna sp. | reverse complement strand
TGTCAAGGACGGAGAGCCGGTGCGAATGTCGAAGCGCGCTGGCAATGTCGTGACCATGGACGATCTTGTCGAGTTGGTTGGCATCGATGCCGCGCGCTATGCATTGGCAAGGTCATCGATTAATTCTTCGCTAGACATCGACCTGGATCAGCTCTCAAAAAAGACCAACGACAACCCGGTGTTTTATGTCCAATACGCTCACGCCAGGACCGTTCAGGTTGCCAAAAATGCTGCAAGTTTCGGGGTGGACAACTCCGAATTTATGCCGGAGCTCCTGGAGCACGACAGTGAGGCCGAGCTAATAGCGAAGCTGGCTTTGTTTCCGCAGGCGGTTGCCTCGGCAAGTGAGTTCCGAGAGCCTCATCGCATCGCGAGGTATCTGGAAGAGGTTGCGGGCGCATACCATCGTTTCTATGACAGCTGCAGGGTCACCCCGCTGCCAACCAAGGAGGTGCAGAGCGTGCATCGAACCAGGCTTTGGCTAAACAGCGCCGCCCAGGTGGTTTTCAGCAATGGGCTTGAGCTTTTGGGCGTCAGTGCACCGGAGAGGATGTAGCGAGTGAAGAATCCGCTTGCACCGAAGTGGTTGGTTGTTCCCCAGGATGCCAACCTCATTTCCAAACAGATCTGGCCCAGAACAGCGGCGAGAACAAAGCAGGGCGAGCTAAGCCTTGGTGGAGTAAAGGTTTCCGACCTGGTCCGCCAGTACGGTTCACCACTTTATGTAATTGACCAGGAGGACTTTGAGTCCAGGTTATTGATGGCGGCCAGAGCATTCAGCGATGCAGCCAACAAGATTGGAACTACGGCCAAGTGCTACTACGCATCAAAGGCCTTGCTAACCACCGAGGTTGTTCGCTGGGTGGATCAAGCAGGGTTGTCGATTGACGTCTCAACATCGGGCGAGCTCGCGGTCGCGCTTGCAGGGGGCATGGACGGGTCAAGAATTGGACTGCACGGAAACAATAAGTCGCTGGTTGAAATAGGTCGGGCCGTCGCCGCTGGAGTGAGCGCGATTGTTATTGACTCCGAGATGGAGATTGAACGCATCGCATCCGTTGCTGGCGCGCAGGACAGGGTGCAGCCGGTGCGAATCAGGGTGAATTCTGGAGTTCACGCAAGCACTCACGAGTATCTGGCAACCGCAAGAGAAGACCAAAAGTTTGGCATTGCCATCTCTGATGTGCCCGCACTCGTAAAGAAAATTCGATCGCACTCGCAGCTGAAATTCCTGGGTCTTCACTCGCATATTGGTTCGCAGATATTTGTAGTTGACGGATTCATTGCCGCTGCCGAGCGGCTGTTGGACCTGCATGCTGAGCTTTTGGCCGGCGGGGAAGTTCCCGAACTAAATCTCGGTGGTGGCTTTGGTATTGCATACACCGACAACGACCGACCCATGGCCCTGACTGAAATGGCCTCTCGAATCACTGCCGCCGTAAAAGCCAAGTGTGATGAACTTGCAATCCCGATTCCAAAGCTGGCTTTTGAGCCGGGCCGGGTAATTGCTGGCCCTGCAGGGGTAACTCTGTATTCGGTGGGAACCGTCAAGGACGTGCAAATCTCAGATCAGGGTGCCGGTGCCCAGCGCAAATACGTCAGCGTGGACGGCGGGATGAGTGACAATGCCAGGCCCGCTCTTTATGAGTCTGAATACAGTGCCCAGATTGCATCTCGAGCATCAACCGCAACACCCGTGTTGTCCCGAGTAGTGGGCAAGCACTGCGAGTCTGGAGACATCGTTGTGCGCCACAGCTTTTTGCCAAGCGATATCGCTGTGAATGACTTATTGGCGGTGCCTGCAACCGGAGCGTATTGCTTTTCGCTATCTTCTAACTACAACTTCATGCCGCGGCCTGCCGTGGTTGCGGTAAAGGGCTCGAAAACCAAAATCTTGGTTCGGGCAGAAACTGAACTAGACCTGCTGCAGCGGGACGCCGGATTTGAATCGAAAGAGGGCTAGCAATAATGCAAACCGCCTACCGCCCAATCCGAATCGGCCTGCTTGGTGCAGGTTCGGTTGGATCTCAGGTTGCTCGGCTGCTGATAGAAAATCAGGCTGAGCTTGCCAAGCGAGTGGGAGCCGAGCTTTCGCTCACGGGCATAGCGGTTCGAAACCTGAAATCAAAGCGCGATTCTGACTTGCCTTCCGAGCTATTCACAACCGATGCTCAAAGTGTGATTCTTGGCAGCGATATCGTCATCGAACTTATTGGCGGCATAGAACCGGCGAAGACCTGGGTGATTCAGGCGCTAAGTGCCGGGGCAGACGTGATAACCGCGAACAAGGCGCTGGTTGCCGCTCATGGACCCGAGCTATTTGCACTGGCCGATCAGCTTGGCGCACAGCTTTACTTTGAGGCCGCGGTTGCGGGAGCGATTCCAATTATTCGTCCGCTTCGCGAATCCCTTGCCGGAGATCGAATTCAGCGGGTAATGGGCATTGTGAATGGCACCACGAACTTCATTTTGGATCGCATGGAGTCAACCGGCGCTGATTTCCAAGATGCGCTGGCTGAGGCCACTGCGCTTGGTTACGCCGAGGCTGACCCAACCGCCGATATTGAGGGTTACGACGCTGCCAGCAAGGCCGCAATCTTGGCTTCGCTCGCCTTCCACTCTGAGGTTTCAGTGGAGAAGGTGCATCGTGAGGGCATCACCACCGTTACCGCGGCTCAGATAGACGCGGCCCGTCAGGCCGGCTATGCGGTAAAGCTTTTGGCAATTTGTGAGCGAGTATCCGAAACCGGTTTGGTTGCCAGGGTTCACCCAACCCTAATTCCACTGGATCATCCGCTAGCGGCGGTCCGCGGAGCCTATAACGCGGTGTTTGTTGAGGCCGAATCGGCTGGACGACTGATGTTCTACGGTGCGGGGGCCGGGGGACCGGAGACGGCTTCTGCCATCCTTGGTGATTTGGTGAGCGCGGCCAAGCGACACCTCGCAGGTGGCCCTGGTCTTGCAGATTCAACCCACGCCAACCTTGAAGCTCTGCCCGTGCAGCACATCAGCACCAGATTTCAGATCACTCTTGAGGTCAATGACAAGGCTGGAGTCCTGGCCAAGATTGCTTCGATTTTTGCCAACCACGGCGTGAGTGTTGAGACGGTTCAGCAGTCAGTCTCAAAGAACAACGCAGCGCTGCTGACGATCATGACCCACGTCGCATCCGAGAAGGACCTGGAGTCCGTGGTTGCAAGCTTGCAAGAGGACGACTCGGTCGTCTCAGTTTCTGCAGTTATCCGAGTGGAGGGTTTGTAAATGGCGCAGCCATGGCGCGGAGTTATCCGCGAGTACTTTGACCGTTTGCCCTTTGATGCTGGCGACCCCATCGTCACCCTGGGCGAGGGTGGTACTCCACTAATTGAGGCGCCAGCTCTTGCGAAGCTTTTGGATGTTGGGAGTGTGCACCTTAAGTTCGAGGGAATGAACCCAACCGGCTCGTTCAAGGACCGTGGCATGACCACGGCGGTTTCGAAAGCCCTGGGCAAGGGGGCAAAAGCGGTTATCGCTGCCTCCACAGGAAACACCTCGGCAGCAGCAGGCTGCCTATGCGGTCAAGGCTGGCATGACCTCCGTGGTCTTGTCCCGCCGGGAAGATTTCCTGGGGCAAGCTCTCTCAGGCAGTGGCTCACAAGGCACAGATTCTGCAGGTTAGGGGCAACTTTGACGACTGCCTGAAGCTTGCTCGCGAGCTGAGTGAAAACTACCCGGTGTTTTTAGTGAACTCGGTAAACCCGGACCGCTTGCAGGGTCAGAAGACCGCTGCCTTTGAGGTGGTTGATGTTTTAGGCGAAGCGCCTGATCTGCACGCCATGCCCCTTGGAAACGCTGGAAACATCTCGGCCTACCACCTGGGATACCGTGAGGAACTTGAGATTGGCAGAATCGCTAAGCTTCCGAAGCTCTTTGGTATTCAGGCCGAGGGGTCAGCGCCCTTTATTCAGGGTTCTCCAGTATTGAAGCCGGACACAATTGCAACTGCCATTCGGATTGGCAATCCGGCTAGTTGGGACCTGGCCCAGGAGGCGAAGCGCGACACCGAGGGTGGCTTTGGAGCGGTCTCAGACAAGGAAATTCTTTGGATGCACCGGTTTTTGTCTCAGGAGTGCGGGGTTTTTGTTGAACCCTCCAGCGCTACCGGTGCTGCCGGTCTTCACAAGCTGGCGCAGGCAAAAGAATTACCCAAGGTAAACAGCATTGTTGTTACGGTGACCGGTCATGGTCTAAAGGACCCGGACTGGGCCTTAAAAGACGAACGCGGTCGTCTAATCAAACCTAAGAAGGTGTCGGCCAGGGCCGAATCCGTCGCTGATGTAATTGGCCTGGAGAGAAACCGATGAAGAGTATTCACGTAAGAATTCCGGCTACCAGCGCAAACTTAGGACCAGGGTTTGACACCCTTGGCATGGCACTCTCCTTTTACGACGAGTACCAGGCAGAGGTAATTGATAAGGGTCTGGAGATTGTGGTTTTGGGGGAGGGCGTCAAGGACATTCCGACTGACTCCTCGAACTTGATCTATAAGACAATTGACTGGGTTTTCCAGAAGGTCGGTAAGCCAGTTCCTGGACTGCGAATAACCTGCCAGAACAACATCCCGCACGGCCGTGGCATGGGCTCCTCCGGTGCGGCTGTTGCGGGCGGCGTAATGTTGGCAGCCGGCTTATTGGCACCTGAGGTGGAGCTTTCTGAAAAGCAGCTTTTGGAGTTTGCAACCGATCTCGAGGGCCACCCAGACAATGTTGCGCCAGCACTGTTTGGTGGTTTGACGATTGCCTGGGTTGACGAGCAGGGTCCGCACCATAAGAAGCTTGCGGTTCACCGCGGACTTTCACCTTTGGTGCTGGTTCCACCGCACCAGATGTCAACCAAGCTGGCCCGAAGCCTTCAGCCAGAATCAGTACCGCACACCGATGCCGTCTTCAACGTGTCTAGGTCAGCGCTTTTGGTAGCGGCTCTTACTCAGAGCCCTGAGTTACTTATGGCTGCGACCGAGGACCGACTGCACCAGAACTACCGGGCGAGTGCGATGCCAGAAACGAACGAGCTGATTGCAATCCTCAGGGCTAATAACCACCCCGCCGTGGTTAGCGGTGCCGGACCATCGGTTTTGGTTTTGGAGGATGACCCTGTGAAGCGTCTTGAGGCCGTGAAACTAGCCCAACAAAAATTCCCCAGCTGGCTCGCTCTGACTCTTGCAGTTGATGTCAAAGGTGCTAGTGTTATAGAGCAGTCAGGATCAGGCAGCTAAAAGCCCGCCACTGCGTCTTTTCTCAAAGAATCCAAATCGGCAAATCGCCGCATAGAAACGAGTAATCACCACATGGATGAAATCCAGCCAGACAAGCCGGTGCGTCGCACCCGCCGGGTCTCAAGTGCTTCGGCCGCAGGCCCAGCAGAAACAGCACCAAAGACCGAATCAACTTCTGAGGCAAAGGCCGCCCCAAAGCGCCGAACCACAAAAAAGCCAACTGACTCAGCGGCCGAAGGCCAGTCAACAGAGTCCAAGAATGACGCCCCAAAGAGTTCCGAAACCAAGAGTTCCGACACCAGAAATGAGTCTCGTTCCGAGGCCACTGGTGAGGAAAAGTCTGGTTCTGAGCGCTCGGGCGCAAGAGAAGATCGAGAAACTCGCGGTAACGATCGTGAAAACCAGCGTGACCGCGACGACGACCGTCGCGGTAACTCAAGAAATCGACGAGGTCGATTCCGTGACCGTGACCGTAGGCGCCCAGCACAGGATGAGGCCGAGCCAGAGATCTCCGAGGATGATGTATTAGTGCCGGTTGCCGGAATCTTGGATGTGCTGGAGAACTACGCATTCCTTAGAACTTCCGGATACCTACCGGGTGCAAACGATGTTTACGTTTCCCTGGGTCAGGTAAAGAAGTACTTCATGCGCAAGGGTGACGCGGTTGTAGGTTCGATTCGCCAGCCCCGCGAGGGAGACAGCAACCAGCGACAGAAGTTCAACGCCCTGGTAAAGATTGAAAGCATCAACGGGCAGACGCTTGAAGAAGCAGCTGCTCGTGTTGAGTTCAGCAAGCTAACCCCGCTATACCCAGACACCAGACTGCGACTCGAGACCGACAGCAAGAAGCTCTCGACTCGAATCATTGATCTGGTTGCTCCAATTGGTAAGGGTCAGCGCGGTTTGATTGTGTCGCCACCAAAGGCGGGTAAGACCTTGGTTTTGCAGGCAATTGCAAACGCGATTAGCACCAACAACCCTGAGGTTCACCTAATGGTTGTTTTGGTTGATGAGCGTCCGGAAGAAGTTACCGACATGCAGCGCACAGTCAAGGGTGAGGTAATTGCCTCCACCTTCGACCGCCCTGCTGAGGACCACACCACCGTCGCTGAGCTTGCGATTGAGCGCGCAAAGCGCCTTGTTGAGCTCGGTCACGATGTCGTTGTGCTACTGGACTCCATCACTCGTTTGGGACGCGCCTACAACCTCAGCGCACCAGCATCCGGACGTATTTTGTCCGGTGGTGTTGACTCTTCAGCTCTTTACCCACCAAAGCGCTTCTTTGGCGCAGCTCGAAACATCGAGTTCGGTGGCTCACTGACCATTTTGGCAACCGCCCTGGTTGAGACCGGATCCAAGATGGACGAGGTTATCTTCGAAGAGTTCAAGGGAACCGGAAACATGGAACTTCGCCTGTCTCGCCACTTGGCAGACAAGCGCATCTTCCCAGCTGTTGACATCAACGCTTCTGGAACTAGACGCGAAGAGATGCTGATGAGCCAGCAGGAGACCAAGATTATTTGGAAGCTTCGCAGGGCCTTGGCTGGTCTTGAGCAGCAGCAGTCTTTGGAGCTAGTGCTTTCCAGGCTGAAGGACACCGCGTCCAACGTGGAGTTCCTGTTGAAGCTTGAGAAGTCAATGCCGGTGCCATCCGAGTCTGACGGAGAATAACTTGCTGGATTCGCTTGCAGGCCTGAGAGCCGAGCACGCGAAGCTGCAAGAGCAGCTCAGTGACTCGGCTATTCATTCCAACCAGGGGTTGGCAAAGAAGCTGAACCGTCGCTATGCCGAACTCAGCGCAATTGTTGGCGCGCAGGACTATGTATTCCAGCTAACTGAGGATCTGGCAGCGGCTAAAGAGCTTGCCAAGGAGGACGCCTCCTTTGCTGAGGAGCTTCCAGGTCTTGAAGAGCAACTCGCTGCGGCTTCCGAGAAGCTTCGAAGAATGTTGATACCTCGCGACCCAGCCGATGGCAGGGACGTAATCATGGAGATCAAGGCTGGCGAAGGTGGAGCTGAATCTGCACTATTCGCCGCAGATCTTCTGCGGATGTACATCCAATACGCCAACTCCAAGGGCTGGAAGACTGAGATTTTGGACAAGACCGAGAGCGATCTGGGTGGGGTCAAGGACGTTCAGGTTGCCATAAAGTCAAACACCACCGACCCGTCTCAGGGAGTCTGGGCACACCTCAAGTATGAGGGTGGCGTTCACAGGGTGCAGCGGGTGCCGGCAACAGAGACTCAGGGTCGAATTCACACCTCGGCCGCAGGTGTATTGGTGTTTCCTGAGGTTGATGAACCCGAAGAGGTCGAGATCTCACAAAACGATCTGCGCATCGACGTCTTTCGCTCGTCCGGTCCAGGAGGTCAGTCGGTGAACACCACTGACTCAGCAGTTCGAATCACACACCTGCCGACCGGCATCGTGGTCTCGATGCAGAACGAAAAGTCCCAGTTGCAAAACCGCGAGGCTGGCATGAGGGTGTTGCGTGCTCGAATCTTGGCGGCCCAGCAGGAGGAGATCGAAGCGGAGCAGTCAGCCGCTCGAAAATCCCAGGTTCGCACCGTGGACCGTTCGGAACGAATCAGAACCTATAACTTCCCAGAAAACCGAATTGCTGATCACCGCACCGGTTATAAGTCCTACAACCTCGACCAGGTAATGGACGGGGCTTTGGAGCCAGTGGTGCTCTCTTGCATTCAAACTGATGAGGAAGCCCGACTCAAAGCCCTAGGAAATGACTAGGCTTCAGGTTTTTCTGGAGCAGACCGCAGACCGTTTTGCGGCAGCGGGGATAGCTAGCGCGCAGGTTGATGCAGAATTACTACTTTCTTTCCACCTTGGCATTAGCCGTGGCGAACTCCTGAGTAAAGCTTTCATGGCTGAAGAGATCGAACCAGACTCGGCGCTTGAGGATCTGATCTCGCGCAGAGTGCAGCGCGAACCGCTTCAACATATCACCAGGCAGGCCTTCTTCAGAGGCCTCAAACTGGAAGTGGGCCCCGGTGTCTTTATCCCGCGTCCGGAAACCGAGGCGGTGGTGCAGATTGGTTTGGACTTTTTAGCGGGCAAAGATTCCCAACGGGTGCTCGATATAGGCACGGGCTCCGGGGCCATTGCCATTTCTCTGGCCAAAGAGTCAGACGCCAAAGTTCAGGCCATCGAACTTAGCGTTGCGGCTGCTGAGTTTGCGGCTCGCAACATCGCTTCAAATAACGCTCAGGTTGAACTGTTTGTCTCGGACTTTAGAGACCTGCAACTTGAGTTTGCAAGCTACGATCTCGTGATTTCGAATCCCCCCTATATCCCTCAAGACGCAATTCCAATTGATCCCGAGGTCCGGGATTTCGACCCTGAGCTAGCCCTGTACTCCGGGGCGGACGGTTTGGATGCGATTCGAGAGATCATTGAGAGCGCTTTACTGTTGCTTAGACCTGGCGGGATCTTGGTTTTGGAGCATGCCGACGGGCAATCTGACCAGATCTGTGAATTACTATTGGAGGACTGGCATGAGGTTAGGGTCTATCCGGATTTGACCGGTCGCCTTCGCTCGGTTAGCGCTAATAGGTAGCTTGGAGACTAAGTTGCAAAGAATTTATGACTGTGCCCTGGACACTGACCTGCTCACGGGGTTTCGCCAGGCAAAGGTAGCCCTTCAGCGCGGCGAGGTTGTGGTTTTGCCAACCGATACGGTTTACGGGATTGCGGCGGACGCCTTTAACCACAAGGGCGTAGAGCTACTTCTAAACACCAAGGGCCGAGACAAGACCATGCCGCCACCCGTTTTGATTCCCAAGGTTGAAACCATGTCAGCCCTAGCGACCGATCTCCCGCTGGTTGCAAATCAGCTAGCTGCCGCTTTCTGGCCGGGAGCATTGACTCTGGTGCTGAGAGCACAAGTTTCTCTGGACTGGGACCTCGGCGAAACTCGGGGGACGGTGGCGCTCCGTGTTCCAGACCACAAAATTACGCTCGCGCTGCTTGAAGACGTGGGACCACTTGCTGTTTCAAGCGCGAACACGACTGGTAACCCAGCCGCGGTAACCGCTCAGCAGGCACTGGATTACTTCGGCGATAAGGTTCCGGTCTACCTTGATGGCGGAGGGAGCCCCAAGGGCGAGGCCTCAACCATTTTGGATCTAACCCAGGTCAGGGCTGGTGAGCCAATTCGAGTCTTACGCAAGGGGGCTATTTCGCTCGAGCGCATCCGCTCCGTGATTGGCGATTTGGAGCTCGAGGTCGACTAGTGCGCGCCTACTTCCTGGTCGCACTTTTCACAGCCCTGGCAACCTATGGGGCCACCTGGGGAGTGCGAATTCTGGCGATGCGTTACAAAATCCATCCCGCCATCCGTGAGCGAGATGTCCACAAATTGCCGACCCCCCGAATTGGCGGCTTGGCAATGTTTCTGGGTTTGGTGGCAGGACTATTTGTAGCTGGAAGTTTTGGTTGGTTTGAGCCCATCTTCGCGGACCCCACTCCGATTCTTGCAATCCTTGGTGCCGGAGGGCTGATTGTTCTCATCGGTCTTTTGGACGATCTCATAGAGCTGGACTGGACCGCAAAACTTGGTGGCCAGATGGCAGCCGCTTGGATCCTTGCCTCCTCAGGGGTTCAAATAGTTTCACTCCCTATTGGGGGGCTAACGGTTGGAAGCTTCGGTGTCTCACTCGCGGTGACAATCTTTGTGGTCGTGCTAGTGATGAACGCTGTGAACTTCATCGACGGCCTCGATGGTTTGGCTGCTGGAGTGGTGGGGATTGGAACCTTTGCCTTCTTCATCTACAGCTACGTGCTTGCTCAGCAGACCTCGCCCACCAACTATTTCTCAACGGCCGGATTGATTTCCGCCCTGATCCTTGGAATGGTGGCTGGCTTTTTGCCGCATAACTTCCGCCCCGCCAAGATTTTTATGGGCGACTCGGGTTCCATGCTGCTGGGTTTGCTGATGGCCACCAGTGCAATCACCGTTACCGGATCCATCGACCCCGCAACAGTCACCAGAAACGACCTGTTGCCAGCATTGATTCCACTGGCACTTCCGGTCTTTATCTTGTTGTTGCCGCTCTTGGATTTACTCTTGGCCGTGCTTCGCAGGTTGCGAAAGGGCAAATCTCCTTTCGCTCCCGATCGTGAGCACCTGCACCACCAACTGCAAGACATCGGCCACTCTCACCGGGGAGCGGTTTTGGTGTTTTATCACTGGACCACAATGATTTCTGCGACTTTGCTGATGTTCTTCTGGCTCGAAGTTCCGCCTGTTATGGTCTTATTTGGAACCTGGTTGATTGTGGCACTGATCCACACCTACTGGCCGGTTCTAAGCAGGCAGTTCAATTCGAGGAGAAAAGCGTCCCGTGGTGAGTACTAACGAACTGTTCATTAAGGCAATCAAGCTCGGAGTTCTGCTTGCGATTGCAATTGCCGGCATCGGGTCTTTGGTTTCAGTTCTGACCGTCGGAGTTCCGGGAGTCTACGCGGCCCTGATTGGAGCTCTGGTTTCCACGAGCTTTAGCCTGATGACAATTCTCTCGGTTTGGTTCGGTGGCAAGCTTCCGCTGAACGCCTTCTATGCCATGGTGTTGGGCGGCTGGCTTCTAAAGGTTGTGCTCTTTGGTGTGGTGCTCGCAGTATTGCAGGGTGCACAAAACTTCAACGGTCCGGTGTTCTTTTTTGCCATTGTGGCGGGGGTTCTGGGCGGTCTTGCCATCGATTCCTGGCTGGTTCTCAAGGCCAGAATTCCTACGGTCGGCGAATAGCGTGATTTTTTTCCCGTTTGGAGATTTGGGCTTGCAGTTCTCTTGTAAACTTCGAGGACATTCTGTATCCAACGAGCGACGTTTCGCACGCCGCCTGAGCCAGGAGAACGAAGCTGTTTAGTGTGCTAGGGCTGTTCGCGGCTGAGTCGGGTGAATACAAGCCGCCAACTATTTACGAGTTCTATCCAGAAGCGTTCCTGTTCGCTGGCACACCTTTTGAAATCAACCGAATCATGATGATTCGCCTGATTGTGATGACCCTAATCATTGTTATTTTTTGGCTCTGGACTTCAAAGTTCAACCGTGCGGTGAAGACCGGCAATGTGGTGCCGGGGCGGTTCCAGATGCTGGGTGAAATGGCGCTTGATTTTGTTCGCAAGGGCATCGCTCACGAGCAGCTTGGCGTCAAGGATGGCGAGCGCTTCCTGCCGCTTCTGACCACCATCTTCTTCATGGTGTTGGGAATGAACATCACCGGGGTGGTGCCGTTTGCCAACATTGCCGGAACC
>JAGYIH010000022.1 GCA_018402615.1 Aquiluna sp. | reverse complement strand
GTAGGTAGGAGCAGCGATTACCTCGCCACCTGCTGCCTCAAACGCCTCGGTAACAAAGCCAGCTAGGCCGGTGCCGTAGGAGTCGTTTAGAACGATCATTGAGATCCTCTGGTGACCGTCTTCAGCGATTAGGTTTCCAAGAACTTCACCCTGCAATACGTCAGAAGGCGCGGTGCGGAAGTAAAGGTCCTTGTCCTCATAGGTTGAGAATGCAGCAGAGGTGTTAGCTGGGGAGAACTGAATCACACACTCAGCGATAACACGGTCAATGAACTGCAATGACACACCTGAGGATGCGGCACCAAGGATTGCCTGAACACCTGCGTTTAGCAGACGTGGGATCTCGGTGTCGTAAGCCTTGTTGTCGGTGTCACCTGAGTCACCGGGGATGTAGTCAATGGTGATGCCCTTGCCGGCAGCGTTGATCTCGTCAACAGCTAGGTAGGCACCAGCTTCTTCTGGTGGGCCTAGGAAGGCTAGGTTTCCAGTTAGTGGAAGTGCCGAACCGATCTTTAGGGTTAGGTCGCCGCTCTGCTCTGGGCCTAGCTCACAACCGCCTGCGGTGGTGGCCGGTGCACAACCTGTCAAGACCGCTGCACCAAGCGCGAGAACGCCTGCTGCGGATAGGGCCTTGAGGGCAGTGCGCGACCTTGTGTTTGTCTGGGTCATTCTTGCTCCTTGAAATAGCAAATTAAGGCAAATAACGGCACGAATTGCCACTACTGCTCCCCAAATCTTAGTAAGGCGAAAGTGCGTTGTCAGTTACCAAAAGCGCTTTGAGGAGGTTTGCAATTTTAGAAAGTTTGTATTTCGTAGATGAGACGCCTAAAACAACCGAATCAGTGACTATAGGTACAAAAAACCTATGGATTTCGTTGCGTTTGCTACAAAATGCTGTTGAGTAACAATCTTGTTTCGAAATTATGGCTGTTCTGCGATGGGAAGAGCGCCGCGACGAGCCGAAAGCGCATCAAAGGTCAAAACCGCAAGCGAAACCCAAACCAAACCAAATCCAATCCAGCGGGCCGCAGGCATGGGCTCCTGCAAAATGAAATAGGCAATCAGAAACTGCATGGTGGGCGTCAGATATTGAATAAAGCCAATGCTGGCAAGCGGAATTCGACTGGCTGCTGCCCCAAACAGAATCAGCGGAATTGCGGTCAGGATTCCAAAGCCAATCAAAACCGAGGCCTCAAAGACTCCGGCGAAAAGCATGATTGGACCCATTGAGGCCACCACGGCCAACTGAATTAGTGCAATCGGCATCACGATTGCGGATTCCAGGGTGAAGGACTGCAGAGCAGGGATCTTCTTGCCCACCTTGTTCTTGGCAAGTGAGTAGATCGCAAAGCTAACCGCCAGGATGAATGCAAACCAAGGGGGCCTGCCATAATCCAGGGTCAGCACCACGACAGCTATGAAGCCAATTCCCAAAGCCACCCACTGCATGCGGCGCAGCTTCTCTTTCAAGATAAGCACCGCAAACAAAATTGTGATCAGCGGGTTGATGAAGTAGCCCAGCGAGGACTCGATGGTGTTGCCGGTCACCACGGCGATTACGTAGGTTTCCCAGTTGATAAAAATAAACACTGCCGCAACGGCAATCCAGCCCAGCTTCTTGGGCGATTTAGCAAGCTCGATGATTGGTCGCCAGGCCTTGGTGATGCTTACCAATAGAGCGGCAAACAAAAACCCGAAGATCACTCGCCAGACCACAGTCTCGAGCGGGTTGGCAAAGGCAGATGCGGTAATGATTAGCGGAAACGAACCCCAAATGAGGTAGGCGGAGACTCCGAAGAGAAGGCCGGTAGTTGCCCGAGAGCGCTGTTTCACGTCAAAAGCTTAGGCCAAAGAAAAACGGCCCAGAACCCTGGGCCGTTTGACTTGAATGCTTTGAAATTAGCCCTCAATGATGGCTAGCACGTCGCGCACTGACAAAACCAGGTACTCCTGGCCGCCGTACTTCAACTCGGTGCCACCGTACTTGGAGAAAATAACCTTGTCGCCGACCTTGACATCGACCGGAATCCGGTCGCCGTCGTCGTTGAAGCGACCTGGACCGACGGCAACAACCTCGGCCTCCTGTGGCTTCTCCTTTGCGGTGTCTGGGATTACCAGACCTGATGCAGTAACCTGCTCGGCCTCGATGGGACGAACAACAATGCGATCTTCAAGTGGCTTAATAGAAACCGACACTGTGACCTCTTCTTTTTGTCTAAAGATTCATGAATTAGCAGACTCACCTTGCGAGTGCTAACCAAAACTTTAGGGGCTAATTAGCACTCAGTCAAGGTGAGTGCCAAGGGATAGGAGATAGTTTTGTCCTGTGACACCTATAACTAGCTTCTATCAGTCCCCGGCCGCCATCTCACTGGCAGTCGAGTTGATGCAAAAGCTAGCTAAGAACAATGAGCTAAGCCTGATTACCGAATACCGCAAAGCTGGTGTTGACCAGGAGCTGTTGCGCTTTGCGATAAATCAAGCCGCGCTAAAACAACGAGGCATCCAAAAATTTGGAGAGCTGGCAGCTGACCTTTTGTTCACCGAAGCTGGACTGGAACAGGCAACCCGCATGGAGGTCGCAAGTTGGCATGCACGCAAATTCTCATCTTGTGGCATTACTTCAATTACAGACTTGGGCGCCGGAATCGGAGCGGACGCGATTGCCTTCAGCCAGGCGGGTTTGAAGACAACCGCGATCGAGAACCACCCGGAGACATTTCTCGCCCTTGAACACAATCTTTTGGGCTACCCAGGTAGCAAAGCAGTGAACCAGGGGGTTGAAGATACGGCCATTGCCACCCAGGGCGTTTGGTTGGACCCTGCCCGCAGGGACCAGGATAGAAAGTCACTCACACCCCAAAGACTGAAGCCGGAGATGTTCTCACCGAACTTGGACTTGGTGTTTGAGATTGCAACCAAGCACGCTGCAGGTGTGAAGCTTGCGCCTGCCTTCCCACACGAGCTGATTCCCAAAAACTTTGAGGCCAACTGGGTCTCGCACTCGCAAGACCTGGTCGAGCTCACGCTATGGAGCGCCCCACTTGGCTCCCCAGGCGTGAACAAGGCAGTGCTGGTCGCCAAAGAAATTCTTGAGTTCGAGGGAGTTCAAGAGCTTGCTCCAATTGGCAAGCTAGGTGGCTTCATCTTTGAACCCGATGTCAGTCTGATTCGCTCACACCTGATTGGTGCGTTTGCAAACCAGCACGGCCTAGAGCTCATTGCCGAAAACATTGCCTACCTAACGGCCGATGAGCACCTGGCAAGTCCCTGGCTGAAAAGCTACCGAGTGATAGACACACTTCCCCTAGATGAAAAGACCATTCGGACCTACTGTCACAAAAACCAAATAGGAACCCTGGAGATCAAAAAGCGCGGTGTTGACATAACCCCCGAGCAGCTCCGGCCAAAACTCAGGTTAAAGGGAGCGGGCACCGCCACCCTGATTCTCACCAGGGTTGGCAACGCCCGCCAAGCAATTGTCTGTGAACCTATCCGCTAAGAAGTTCTCCTAGCGCAGCGCCTTTAGGCTACTGGTCGCGAAAGCCCCGGCGGAATTCGTAAAGCTCAAACATTCCCGGCTGGAGTCCGGTCATGCCCTCGCTAACAAGCGCAATCAGAGCGACCGAGAGGATTGAAAAAATAATCCAGCTCACGATGCTTACATAGCCGAGAACGGTGCCCACAACGGCCAGCACCTTGCCATTTTCGCCTGAGCGCCTGATCTGCGCCTGAGCTATGTGGCCGGTGATGATTGCCATTACCGCACCGATGCCGGTTAGCGCACTTGCGAGCGAAACAACCGCAAGGGTGTTTAGTGACCGAAAGTCGAACTTGGCCTTCTGAACCAAGGTGTCCTTGGTTGCCTCTGATTTTGAATCCATTGTTTCTGTTGTTTTTTCTACTGACATCACATTCTCTCTTATTGGGACTGAGTCCAGTAAAGTGCACAAAGCTGTGTGGAGAATGAGGTTTGGCTGTGAGTTACTAGTGCGACTGCACTTCGGTGACATCCAGGGTCGACTCGGCCGAGAAGCCCAGCGAGCTCGGCTCTCTGCCATTCATAATCAGCTGAGCCCCGAGCGATGCGATCATTGCGCCGTTATCGGTGCAGAGCGAGAACCTAGGAATCCGAAGCTCAATCCCCTCCCGCTCACAGACCTCGGCCGCGTATTCCCGAAGCCTGGCGTTAGCAACCACTCCGCCACCCAGAAGCAACCTATTGACGCCAAACTCCTTGCATGCAGCGACAGCCTTGGAGATCAAGACATCGACCACGGCCTCGCGGAAGCTTGCCGCCACGTCGCTTCGGTTCAGCTCCAAGCCCTGATCTTCGGCCTTTTCAACGTGTCGAGCAACCGCGGTCTTGAGACCTGAGAAGGAAAAGTTATAGCGGTGCTTTTCCATGTCTTTGGGAAGCGTTAATCCCCTCGGAAAGCGAATCGCCTTCGAGTTGCCATTAGCCGCAAGCTTGTCAATCTGAGGACCACCGGGGTAGGGAAGTCCGAGCACTCTGGCAACCTTGTCAAAGGCTTCTCCAGCGGCGTCGTCAATGGTTTCCCCCAATAGCTCGACATCATCAAGTAAGTCCCGCACCAGTAACAGCGAGGTGTGGCCTCCCGAAACCAAAAGCGCAATGGTTGGGAGCTGAACGCTGCCACGCTCCAGCACGTCTGCCCCGACGTGACCGACCAGGTGATTCACGGCATAGATCGGAATATCGTGAGCGACAGCCAGTCCCTTTGCCGCACCAATGCCAACCATGAGCGCCCCAGCCAGCCCCGGACCATTTGCGACCGCAATCGCATCCACCCTGTCAATCGAGATACCGGCCTCCAGTAACGCCCTGTCTAAGACCTGACCTATGGCCTCCAGGTGAGCCCGAGCCGCGACCTCGGGAACCACACCACCATATTTGGATTGCTCATCCATAGAGCTTGCCAGAGCGTTTGCCAGCAGCCGGTTGCCCTGCACTATGCCAACCCCGGTCTCATCGCAACTTGATTCGATACCCAGCACAATTGGCTGTCGGATCTTCGCTCGCATTACCACGGCGTCCACCCCTGAGGGTTGGTAGTAACGCCGGCGCAGGTCAATCTGCTCGAAACCCATCGAGCGATAGAGCGCTGACGCACTTTCATTATCGGCCCGAACCTCTAGGAGCAGCTGCTCCGAGCCCAGGGCCAATGCCCTTTCAAATAACAACTGCATGAGCTTTTTACCCAGCCCCCTACCCTGACTGCCGGGTCTAACGCCAAGGGTCTGAACATCGGAGGAAAAACTTGCCGGGATGGTGCTCAAACCCGCATATCCAATGAGTTCTGAATCAAAGAGCCCAACGTAGAGGGTGTTTGGATTTGAAAGCTCTGAGGCCATGGTCTTTTCTGCCCAGGCCTCTTGCCCAAACAGCTCCTGCTCGAGCGGCATTACCAGCTCCAGATCTAAAAGCCCCAGCTCACGAATTTCCATTAGCCGGTAACCCGCTTTCCCTTGGAGATGTTGACATCTACCGACCTTAGGTAAAGCGCGCTCACTTCCGAGAGATCGGCACCCATATTCAATGCCGCTATCGCATAGCGACCTACCAGTTCCGCATTGCAGGAGAGCGTCACGTGACTAAAGCCAGCCGGCACGAAAAACTCCGTGGGAGAAATCACCTCAGGTCCTTGAGTTCTGAAACCAGCCTCATATTTGGCGTGGAACAGTTCGCCTCTTTTGGCGTCGGTTGTGACCACCAGATCGCCCTGCTGGCCATGGGCAATAGCATCTAAAACCATCACGCCGTAGAGCTTGAGCCCGAGGGTTTTTGCCAGTGATATGCCAGCGGCCATCCCCACTCGCAGCCCGGTGTAGGGAGCGGGACCCCTTCCAATTACAACCGAGTCCAGTTCCTTGGCGGTTATTTTGGCCTGCTGCAAGACCTCCCTAATCGCCTGCCCGATGTTTTCTGCGTGACCAAAGGGGTCAGCAAACTCGACGCTGGCCAGTAGTGAGCTTTCATCAAAGATTGCCGCCGAGGTTCCGGCAGAAGAGTCAATCGCTAAAAGCAATTTCAACCCCCCGCCACCTATCACCCTTGAAGCTCAGCTCAACCTCGCGCACATCATCTTGCCGACCGCGATCAATTCTTACGCGCATGAACTGATCTAAAACGCCATCCAAAAAGTCTCTGGGCCACTCGATTACCACGATGGAGCGCTCGAAATCTATGTCCAAGTCATCCAACTCAACTGCGCTTGAAAGCCGATAGGCGTCAACGTGGACAAGTTTTGGACCGCTTTCGGTCCGATGGGTGCGGGCCAGCACAAATGTTGGTGACTGCACGGTACCGGTTGCCCCAAGCGCCTCTCCTATACCTCGAGTCAAAGTCGTCTTTCCGGCTCCCAGGTTGCCCTCAAGCAATACCAAATCCCCAGCCCGAAGCTGTTTGGCCAGCTCCTGACCAAACTGCTCCATTGCATCTGGAGTGGAGATGGTGAATTTCATCGCTCAACAAATACCCGATTGGCCCTGCCGCCAATTCGGGTGACAATTTCGTAGTTGACGGTCTTGGCACTCTTTGCCAAAGCATCAACTGACGGCTCGCCCTTGCTCGGATCACCAAAAATAACGACCTCGCTGCCAATCGGAATCTGATTGTCCCCCACCTCAACAACAAACTGATCCATCGCCACCCTGCCCACCACGGGGTACCTCTTTCCCAGAATGTTTACGTCTGCACCCTCGGAGATCCTGGGCATTCCCTCTGCATAGCCAAAGGGGACCAGCACCAGGTTGGTTGCTCGTTCGGCCACGTAGCGATAGCCGTAGGAAACTCCCTGACCCGCTTGAACCCTCTTGAAGCCCGCTGTTCTGGAGAGCGCCCGCATCGCCGGCCGCAGCTCAATGCCATCAAGCTCTTGGTCCTCGAAGGGATTCTGGCCGTAGAGCGCTAGCCCCACCCGCACCATGTCGTAGTCAAATTCTGAGTAGTTCAGGGCTGCGGCGGAAGCCGAAAGGTGGGTCTGAAAACCCGAAAGCCCCCTTGCCTCAGCCATTGCCAGCGCGGCATCAAAGTTGGCGCGCTGCTTTAGGTCATCCGATAGTGAGGTGTTTGAAAGGTGGGTAAAGACACCGATTAGGTCGTGCCCAGCAAGAGCGGAAAAAAGCTGCTCCCAATCCGCCTTCACAAAACCATTGCGGCCCAGACCGGTGTCCAGCTTGATGTGGATCTTGGTGCCGATTGGAACAGCGGCCAGAACCTCAAAATTGGAAACTCCAATTTCAATCTGCTGCTCTTTGGCAGTCTGGAAATCGTCATCCGGCAACACCAGCCAGCACATCAACCTAGAGCGAATACCCGCCATCCGAAGCTCCATGGCTTCACTGAGATCTGCCGTTGCGAGCGCGTCAACATTCACCTCTTCAAGTGCCTTGGCAACCTCGTGCATGCCATGACCATAGGCATTGGCTTTCACAACCGCCATGATCGCCTTGTCCCCAAATCTTGCCTTCAGCACACCGTAGTTGTGCTTGATTGCCCCAAGGTCGATTTCTATGCTGCGCATTTAGTTAGCCTCCAGTACGACGATTGCAATTGCAACTCCAGCGTCGTGAGAGATCGAAAGCCAGCTGTTTTCCACACCCGCCGCACTAATGCTTTCGGCAGTCTTGCCGTGGAAAACAAACACCGGCTTTCCAGAATCGCTGTTTACAACCTCAATCTCATTCCAGTTCAAGAGCCTCGGGTCGCCAATTGCCTTGGCCAATGCCTCCTTGGCGGCAAACCTGCCAGCCATGGACTGCTCAGAGAGCGACTGCTCGGATTCCCTGAACAGGCGCCCCTTGAGGTTTGGTGTTCGCAATAGGGACTCAGTCAAGCGCTGCACGGAACAGATGTCGGTGCCAATACCAATAATCACTACTCAACCGTGACGCTCTTGGCCAAGTTTCTAGGCTGGTCAACATCCAAGCCCTTGGCGGTTGCCAGCTCCATGGCGAATACCTGCAGTGGGATAACACTTAGCTGAGCGGCCATCATCGGATGGGTCTTTGGGATAAAGAACACCTCGTCCGCAGACTCTAGAACGTCAAGGTCACCCTCTTCGGCAATCGCTATCACTTTTGCCCCGCGGGCCTTTATCTCCTGAATATTGGAAATCACCTTGGGCTGTAGTGACCCCGGAGTTTTCTTGGCCGGCACTATGACTATTACCGGTTGCCCAGCTTCGATAAGTGCAATCGGCCCATGCTTGAGCTCCCCGGCCGCGAAGCCCTCGGCGTGAATATATGCCAGCTCCTTGAGCTTGAGAGCGCCCTCCAGGGCAATCGGGTAACCAACGTTTCGACCCAAAAACAGAATTGACTTGGCCTGCGAGAGCTCTTGGCCCAGCTCCTTCATTCTGCCAACCGAGTCCAAGACCTGCTTCACATTTCTTGGCAGCTTTAGCAGTTCCAGACCAAGCTCATTCAAATCTTCCTGGCTCATTGCTCCGCGAATGCTCGCAAGCGCCAGAGCCACCAGCTGACCGGCGGTAATCTGCGCGGTGAAAGCCTTGGTGGAGGCAACCGCAACCTCTGGCCCGGCATGGGTGTAGATGGTGGCATCAGCCTCGCGAGCAAGCGTTGCGCCCTGGGTATTGCATATTGCGAGAACCTTGGCTCCGCGCTCCTTGGCGTAACGAGTTGCCATCAAAGTGTCCATGGTTTCGCCCGATTGGCTAATCGCAATGACCAGGGTGCTGCTGGTAATAATCGGATCGCGGTAGCGAAACTCGTGGGCAAGCTCGACGCTCACCGGGACTTTGGCCCACTTCTCAATCGAGTACTTGGCAACCTCACCGGCATAGGCGGCGGTGCCGCAGGCCACGATAACAATGCGTTCCACTTCCGTGAGCGCATCCAGTCCGGAAAATTCAGAGAGCTTGACCGAACCATCTGATGCCAGTCTTCCCATCAGAGTGTCGCCAACCGCCTGGGGTTGGTCGGCTATCTCCTTAGCCATAAATGAGGGCCAGCCGCCCTTGGACGCAGCACTGGCATCCCAGTCCACTAAGAATTCACTGAGCTCAACTGGTTCGCCTTCGAAGCTAGTGATCACAACCGAGTCTTTTCTAAGCTCCACGATCTGGTCTTGACCCACTGAAACCGCTCGCTTGGTGTGTGCCACGAATGCCGCCACATCAGAACCCAGGAAATTCTCGTTGTCGCCAAGACCAATGACCAGCGGTGAATTTCTTCGAGCGGCCAAAACCAGGTCCTGGTAATCCTCGTGAATGCACAAAAGCGTGAAGGCGCCCTCGAGACGACCAACCACCATCCGAAAGGCCTGGCTCAGGTCTTGAGTTTGCTCGTAGGCCCGGGCGACCAGGTGAGCGGCAACCTCGCTGTCGGTCTGCGAGCTGAACTTCACGCCTTCAGCAACCAGCTCCGCCTTGAGTTCGGCGAAGTTTTCGATAATGCCATTGTGGATTAGCGAGAGCTTTAGGTGTTCACCACCAAGGTGCGGGTGAGCATTGCCGTCGGTTGGAGCTCCATGAGTAGCCCAGCGAGTGTGTCCGATGCCAATTTGAGCATCCCTGATCGGGCTTTTTTTCAGGTCCGCCACTAAGACCGAGAGCTTGCCTGCGCGCTTGCGAGTTTGCAAACCCACTTCGGCATCAATTACCGAGATTCCCGCGGAGTCGTAGCCTCGATATTCCAGGCGTTTTAGACCGCCGAGCAAAACGTCAAGGGAAGACCCCGAGCCGACATAGCCCACGATTCCACACATGGCCACTAATCTACGGCAGAATAAGCTCTCGTGACTGTAACCCAGGGGCCCGAGGCCCCCTCCCCCTATCTCGCCATCCAGCGCGCGGACTGGGCAGAACTGGGCAAGAACAACAGCCCCCCGCTAACGCTTGAGGAACTTGAAAAGGTAAAGGGGCTGGGAGACTTCCTCGACCTCAAAGAGGTAACCGAGGTTTATCTCCCGGTTAGTCAACTCCTGAGCCTGTATGCGACATCGGTTCAAAGCCTGCACGAAAATACCGGAGAGTTTTTTGGATCCAGTCAAGCCAGGACCCCATTCATAATCGGAATCGCGGGTTCGGTTGCGGTTGGCAAATCAACGGTTGCCAGATTGCTAAGGCTTTTGATGAAGCGCTGGGCTGGGATTCCAAATGTTGAACTGGTGACCACCGACGGGTTTTTATATCCCAACGCAGAGCTTGAGCGCCGCGGTCTCATGTCGAAAAAGGGGTTTCCCGAAAGCTACGACCGCAAGGCGCTGCTGCAGTTTGTGAGCGAAATCAAATCTGGCAAGCAAAATGTAATGGCTCCGGTCTACTCTCACCTGGCATACGACATTGTTCCGGGAGAGCATGAAATCGTCACGGCTCCCGACGTGCTGATTGTTGAGGGGCTCAATGTTTTGCAGCCGCCCAGCATCGGTCAGGAGCTTGCGCTTAGTGACTACTTTGACTTCAGCATCTACATTGACGCTGACACCAAGAATATTGAGAACTGGTATCTCTCTCGCTTTGAGCAGCTCTGGTCAACCGCCTTCCCCGACCCGCGCTCTTATTTTCACAAGCTCAGCACCGAGTTGACCAAGGAGCAAGCTATGGAAAGAGCTCAGGGGTTTTGGAGAGACATAAACCTTGTAAACCTGAAAGAAAACATTGAACCCACCAGATCCAGGGCGACGCTGGTTATGCAAAAGGGTGCCCAGCACCGGGTCGAACGGGTGTTACTGAGAAAGATTTAAACGCTTTCGACAAAGCTCACATGTGCCACAACAAGGGCCTGCGGCATCGTCACCACGGCACTGGCTCTTTCGGGACTTGCCAACCAGGTGATGTCCCGAGCCTCGAATTCGGCTTGGTTGCACTCCGCGGACGCCAACCAGACAAACTCTGAGTTGGCGCGGTCAAAATAACTCCACTCGACCGAATAGCCAAGCGCCCTGCGAAGCGGGAAAATAACATTCACGGCCCAAGAGACAAACTCCTGAGCGAGTTCAGTTTCAAGCTCGTAGCGCCTGAGTTGAAATGTCCTCAAAGCGCCAGGCGCTTTTCTACCGTGACCGCTATGCGCTCAGCCCAGCTCTGAGCCGATCCCAAGTCCTTGGCCTCTACCATGACCCGAACCAAATCCTCGGTTCCAGAGGGCCTTAGCAATACTCGGCCAGTCTCACCCAGCTCAGCCTGAGCGTGAGCCACGAAATCGTTCAGTTCCGGATCCGCATAAACCTTGGTCCTATCAACTCCCGGGACGTTTATTAATACCTGGGGCAGGGTGGTCATGACAGAAGCGAGTTGACTCAGTGTTTTGCCCGTTCTGACAACTTCGGAAGCCAAAAGTAATCCGGTGAGGATGCCATCGCCAGTGGTGGCAAACTGCGAAAAGATCAGATGTCCTGACTGTTCACCACCAAGGGTGTAACCACCCTCACGCATAGCCTCGAGAACATAGCGGTCACCAACTGCAGTTTCGATAAGTTCGATTCCGGCTTCTCGCATTGCAATCTTCAAGCCAAGGTTTGACATCACGGTGGTGACCAGGGTATTTCTTGCCAGACTTCCAGAGGCTTTCTCACTCAGGGCCAAAATCGCCATGATGTGATCGCCATCGACCACCTTGCCCTCGTGATCAACTGCAAGTGCCCGGTCGGCATCGCCATCGTGAGCAATGCCCATATCGGCATCAAACTCCAGGACGGCAGCCTGCAGGGCAGAGAGGTGGGTCGAACCACAGCCCTGATTTATATTGTTGCCATCCGGGTCAGCGCCAATAACAAAAACCTCTGCACCCAAGTTTCTAAATGCCTGTGGCGAGATGGCACTTGCGGCTCCATTGGCGCAATCAACCACAACCTTTAGCCCGGACAGTTGGTTTGAAACTGCGCCCATCAGGTGCACAAGGTAACGATCCTCAGCATCTGCAAATCTCACCACCCTGCCAACTTCTGCACCGATCGGAGTGAGCGCTTTACCAAACTGCGCCTCAATTTGGTCTTCGGTGGCGTCTGGCAGCTTATTTCCACCGCGTGAGAAGAACTTGATTCCATTGTCCGGGGCGGCGTTGTGGCTCGCGGAAATCATGACACCAAAGTCGGCATCCAAGTCCGCTGTTAGGTATGCAGCAGCTGGGGTTGGTAAAACGCCAGCGTCAAAGACATCGATTCCGCTGGAAGCGAGTCCTGCCGAAACGGCTGCTGTAATGAAGTCGGAAGAGGTTCTGGGATCGTGGGCGATTACAGCTCGCGGACGCTCGCCGCGCTCTTTTGCCTGGGACCCAAGAACGATCGCCGCGGCCTGCGCCAAG
>JAGYIH010000021.1 GCA_018402615.1 Aquiluna sp. | reverse complement strand
AGCATCTGGCTCAGCGCAGACCTCAGCAGTTATCTGGTGGCCAACAGCAGCGCGTTGCGCTCGCCAGGGCTCTGGTGAACCGGCCTTCACTACTTTTGCTGGACGAGCCTCTTGGTGCTCTTGACCTAAAGCTGCGTCGCCAAATGCAGACCGAACTCAAGGCCATTCAGATGGAGGTCGGGCTGACCTTCTTGCACGTCACCCATGACCAGGAGGAGGCCATGGACATGGCCGACACCGTTGCGGTAATGAACCAGGGTCATATTGAGCAATTGGGTTCCCCTGAAATGCTCTATGACCGACCCAAGACTTCATTTGTGTCCAAGTTCCTGGGTCAGTCCAACATTTTTGTTGGGGATGTGACCGAGTCCGGTGACATAGTCAGCATTAACTTCAAGGGAACCAAGCTCTCCGCTTTGGCAAAGCGCTGTGAGAAATCCAGTGGCAAGGTCGCCTTTGGGGTTAGACCTGAAAAGACGCAATTTCACGAGCAGAAGCCAGCAGAGGATTCGGCACATAACCTTTTGGGCCCTGGCGAAATCACGGACATTCGCTTTACGGGGGTTTCAAACCAGTACCAGATTGAGATTCCCGGTGTTGGCGAAGTAACTGTGTTTGCTCAAAACATTGGGCGCTCTCCGGTGATTGAACTGGGAGCAAAAGTCTGGGTTAGCTGGAAGGTGGAGCACAGCTTCGGTCTTTCTGATTTGCCGACCAGCTCCGAAGCGCAAGAGTAATCATGGCTTTTGTAGCGTTTGGTCAGGCGGCCCCAACAAAAACCAAGGGCCCAACAAAGACCGGCCGGGTTGCGCTGGTGCTGCTGACCCCTGGACTTGCATACCTGGGCCTATTCTTCATCACGCCCTTGATTTCGCTGATTACAACATCTCTCAAAGCGCCAAGCGCATCTGGCGTGATTGGTCGCTACGATCTGGCTTTTGAGTTGGGTAATTATGGCTTTGCAATCAGCCAGTACGCTCCCCAGATTTTTAGGTCTTTTACCTATGCCTTGATAGCAACTGTTGTCGCGCTCTTGATTAGCTACCCAATTGCATACTTCATCGGGGTGAAGGCTAGAAACAAACCGTTATTGCAGGGTTTGCTGCTCACCCTGGTCATTGCCCCCTTCTTCATTTCGTTTTTGCTGCGAACCTTTGCCTGGAAGCAAATTTTCTCCAACGACTCATTTGTGGTCAACTTTTTGAAGAACCTGGGGATTTTTGGCGGTGACAGCTACATCATCGGCACGGATTTTGCCGTGGTGTTTGGTCTTGTCTACAACTTCATCCCGTTCATGACGCTACCGATTTACGCGAGCCTGGACAGGCTTGACCTAAGGCTTGTGGAGGCTGGCAGTGATCTTTACGCAAGCCCAGCTACGACCTTCTGGAAGGTCACCTTCCCATTGTCAATGCCGGGAGTTATTTCGGGAACGCTTTTGACCTTTATTCCAATCAGTGGTGACTACGTGGTGGCCAGCCGAGACTTCCTCGGATCTTCCTCCACCGCGATGATCGGAAACGTGGTTGAGACTAACTTCCTGAGGATTCAGGATTACCCAACCGCCTCCGCGCTCTCGGTGATGCTGATGGCAACAATTGTGGTGCTGGTGTCGGTTTACGTTCGAAGAAGTGGAACCGAGGACCTACTGTGACCCGGTTCTCGCTTGGCAAGTATTTACTGCCCACATATGTTGCTCTGACCTTTGTATTTTTGATGATTCCGATCGGCTACACCTTTGTTTTCTCCTTTAATGACTCGATCAAATCGAACATTATTTGGCGAGGCTTCACCCTGGACAACTGGTTTGGGGTTTGTGACCAGGCGGCGGTTTGCAGCGCTTTTGGCAATTCGATTCTGATTGCGGTCACAGCCACGGCGGTGTCGACGGTGCTTGGAACCATGATTGCCATTGCGTTGGTTCGCTATCGCTTTAAGTTTCGCAGCGCTACCAACCTGCTTCTGTTTTTGCCCTTGGCAACTCCCGAGGTAGTAATGGGAGCGGGTCTGGCAGCTCAGTTTCTGGACTTTGGATGGCCAAAGGGTCTACCAACGGTAATCATTGCTCACGTCATGTTTACGCTCAGCTTTGTTGTTGTGACGGTGAAGGCGAGGGTGGCAACCTTGGATCCGGCTCTGGAAGAGGCGGGCCGGGATCTCTACGCGAATCCAACCCAGGTCTTTATGAAGGTAACGCTGCCGCTGCTGCTGCCTGGAATTCTGGCGGCAGCCATGTTGGCTTTTGCGCTCAGTTTTGATGACTTCATCATCACCCAGTTCAACTCTGGGGCGGTTGACACCTTCCCCAAATTCGTCTACACCGCTGCCGCCAGAGGAATCCCTCCCGAGGCAAACGTGATCGGCTCATTTGTGTTCATTATCGCAATCGCGATTGTGGTGACGGTGCAGGTCCGGTCATCGCTAAAGCGCAAGAGGCTAGCTAAGTAGTGCGCTAACTGCCTTTCTGAAGTGAAGGTCGTGACGCTTGACATCTTCGAGTGTCGACTCTGGGGAAAATAGTGCCATGTTGTGAAACGGAGTCATCAAAACCGAGTTGTTGATTGCGTGCAGCTGCAGGAACTGTTGCAACTCAAAGTCTTCGGCGTCGGCGGCTTCCCGTCCAGTTTTTGGCGCTGCCTCTCGGAAACTGAATTCGGCCCTGCAACCGACTCGCGAGACTTGCCAGGGCAGCTTATTCTCATCGATAACTGCCTGCACATCATGCTCCCATTGAGTTGCAAGCTTGGTCATGTGGCCAAAGTTTTCAACGGTGAGAACCTCACTGAGAGTCGCATTTACCGCAGCCATGGAAAGAGCATTGCCCGCGAGTGTTCCACCAACCCCTCCAACATCTATGGTCTCTAGATTGAGTGCGGTAGATATTCGAATTGCCAGTTCCTCACTGAGCCCAAAGCTGCCAACCGGGATGCCACCACCTATTGTCTTTCCCAAAACCACTGCATCGGGAGTGAGCTTTAGGTCAGCCGTCATGCCGCCGATGCCCGCCGACAGAGTGTGTGTTTCATCCAAAATCCAGATCACATCATATTTTTTGCAAAGCGCCTGAACCCCCATTAGGTAACCGGGCTCCGGCAGCACGATGCCAATGTTGGTGAGAGCCGGTTCCATTAGGAAGGCTGCGATTTCGCCAGATTGAAAGGCCCTCTCGGTTGCCGCCAGGTCATTGAAGGGCACCGACCAGGTCGTATTACTCAATTCCGTTGGCTTTCCAATGTTGTCCTTGCGTGCAACGGTTTTCCCATGGTCATCTAAAACCGCAAAGGTTTCGTCAACGGTTCCGTGGTAGCACCAGTCATGAACCGCGATCTTTGGTCGACCTGTGACCTGTCTCGCATAGCGGATCAGGTGCCGGTTGGCATCGGTGGCGCTGAGAGTGAACTGCCAGATGGGGAGCCCGAACCGGTCCGCCAGCAGCTTGGCATTCAGCTGGGCTTTTTCGGTCGGCAGCATCAATGTGACACCTTTTGCCATCTGATCCTGAACCGCCTTTACGGTGGCATCGGGGGAGTGCCCCGTCATCGCTCCGGTGTCACCAAGGCACAGGTCCGTGAAGTCGTTATCGTCAACATCCTGAAAGCGACCACCCTTGGCGCTTTTGACGTAAAGCGGGAAGGGACCGGGCCACTTTTTCATCCAGATCATGGGAACACCACCCAGCAGGTTGGCATTTGCACGCTCATGAGCGGCTTTGGAACCAGGATGCTTCGCTACGTAGATGGCTACCTGTTCTTTATAGAGCGCCTCCAGACGCTCGCGATTGGCAAAGCCGCTCACAGAAAATCACCCTCGATCAGAAAATTAGCGGGCTCAACGAAGCCACTTTTCTACCCTAAGGGGTATCTAAGAGATTTTTGCCAGTCCCGCGGCCAACACATCCAGCGCATCATGAAGTAGCTCATCACTTATGACAAGTGGTGGCAAGAACCTAATCACATTGTTGTAGGTGCCGGCATTGAGAATCACCACGCCATTTTGGTGACAGTGCCTCATTAGATCCGTGGTCGCCTCCGCATTGGGTTTTTGAGTTCCGGGAACTATCAACTCGATAGCCTGCATCGCTCCCTTGCCTCGGATATCTCCAATAATCGGGTAGCTGATTTGGAGCTCACCAAGTCGCTGCTTTAGGACCTCCCCAATTTCTAATGCGCGCTCAAACCAATTTCCACTGGCGTATTGCTCCATGACCGCAACTCCAGCTGCCACCGCGGTCGGAGAGCCACCGAAGGTTCCGCCAAGTCCACCCGCATGTGCCGAGTCCATAATCTCTGCTCTTCCAACCACCCCGGATAGCGGCATCCCGCCAGCTATTCCCTTGGCAACGGTAAGAAGATCCGGCTCAAAGCCTTCCTCCCAAGATGACGCGAACCAGGCGCCAGTCCTGGCCATGCCTGACTGAACCTCATCGGCCACCATTACGATTCCGTTGGCCTTGCACCACTGATCCAAAGTCCTCAGGAATCCTGGGGCTGGAACGACGAATCCGCCCTCTCCCTGAATAGGTTCGATAAATAGGGCAGCGAGCTGGCTCGCGCCAACTCTCTTTTCCAGATAGTTGATGGCACGGGTGGCAGCCTCTTCACCGCTCATACCCTCCGGGTCTCGATATGGGTAGCTCATCGGGGCATGGTGAACACTGCCCGCCAGCGGTCCAAATCCGGTTCCGTAGGGGTGCGCCTTGAAGTTCATCGACATGGTCAGGTTGGTTCGGCCGTGATAGGCGTGGTCGAATACGGCGATTTCGGTCCTGCCGGTTGCCTTGCGAGCAATCTTGACCGCGTTCTCGACCGCCTCGGCACCTGAATTAAAGAAGGCCGCCTTTTTCTTAAAGTTCCCAGGAGCAGCTTGAACTAGAAGCTCAGCGGCTCGAACGTAGGCTTCGTAGGGGGCAACGGTGAAAAGGGTGTGGGTGAGCTTTGCGACCTGCTCCTGCACCGCCTGGACAAGCTGTTGGTTGGTGTGGCCGATGGTAACCACACCGATACCGCTTCCCATGTCGATTAGCTGGTTGCCGTCGACATCCTTCAGGATCGCACCGTGTGCCTCATCAATGAAGGTTGCCAGCATGGTTCCCACGCCCGCGGAAACGACTTGGTTTCGACGCTCCAGAAGTTTTGCCGATTCTGGCCCGGGTATCGCGGTTAGTAGAACTCGTTTTTGTTCAAGACTCATGCACCAGAGTCTAGATTCTCGAAAGCCCATTTCCTGGCAATTGCCACTCGATGTGGAGTGAGTTCTAAGCTTTAGGGCATGCGCAAGGTAATTATTTTGGGGTCCACCGGTTCCATTGGAAGTCAAGCCCTCGAGGTAATTGTGAAAAACCGGGGTGTTTTCGAAGTTGTTGGCCTCAGTGCCTTTAATAACCAAGAGCTTGCAAGCCAGCAGCAAAAGCAATTTGGTTTGGATTCATCCGCGGTCGCCTTTGGTGCTTCGGATGCCGCCCAGCTGGTTCGCGACACTGAGGCGGATGTCGTCTTGAACGGCATCACCGGTTCTGCCGGATTAGCGGCGACTTTGGCCGCGCTTGAGACTGGTAAGTCATTGGCTTTGGCAAATAAGGAATCGCTGATTGTTGGCGGCGAGCTGGTCACTAAGCTCGCGGCCGCTGGCCAGATCCTGCCTGTTGATTCCGAACACTCCGCCATTGCGCAGTGTCTTTTGGCGGGCAAGGGTACCGATGTCAAGAAACTCATTTTGACCGCTTCCGGTGGTCCGTTTCGCGGCTTTTCGAGGCAGCAACTGGCAAACGTGACGCCAGAGCAGGCTCTGAAGCACCCGACCTGGAACATGGGAAGGGTAGTCACCACCAACTCTGCAACTTTGGTGAATAAGGGTCTTGAGGTAATTGAGGCCAGCCTGTTATTCAGTATCGACTTTGATCGGATTGAGGTGACCGTTCACCCGCAGTCGATTGTGCACTCGATGGTCGAGTTTCACGACGGGTCGGTGCTCGCGCAGGCCTCAGTTCCTGATATGCGGTTACCGATTTCCATCGCTTTGGGTTGGCCAGATCGAGTTGCAGGTACCACCGAGCCTTTGGACTGGACCAAGTCACATTCTTGGCAGTTTGAACCTCTAGACGAGGACGTCTTTAAGTCAATAAGGCTCGCGCGGCAGGTTGGGAGTGCAGGGCTTACCTACCCTGCCGTCTACAACGCCGCTAACGAGCAGGCCGTCGATGCCTTCCACGATCGAAAAATCAGCTTTTTGGACATCCTGGACATCATTGAAGAGGTAATTGCTGAGCACTCGCCGGAATCACTGTTGACGCTTGAAGGCGTGTTGGATGCTGAACTTTGGGCCCGGGCCAGTGCGGATTCTCTGATTGCTGCAAGGCAATAGGCAGCTCAGGGGTTAGCCTTTAGTCGTGCTTGACGTCCTTTTGTATGCCGGTGGAATCCTGGTGGTCTTACTCGGCATCGCGCTCTCAATTGGGTTGCATGAGATTGGGCACCTGGTGCCGGCCAAGCTTTTCGGGCTGAAAGTAAAGCAATACATGATTGGCTTTGGGCCAACAGTTTTTTCTCGCCGCAGCGGGGATACCGAGTATGGCCTGAAGGCATTCCCGCTGGGCGGCTACATTCTGATGGAGGGCATGTACCCGCCAGAATCGAAGCCCTATCGCGGCCCCTTTGCCAGGTGGATTAGTGAGGCTCGTGCGGAGGTCAGGCGGGACTTAGACCCGGCCGACGAAAATCGACAGTTCTACAAGCTTTCGGTTCCAAAGAAATTGGTAATCATGCTTGGTGGTCCAATCATGAACTTCTTTTTGGGAATTGCGCTTATCGTTACAGCGCTCAGCGGACTGGGCTCTCTGCAGTCCTCCATGACGATCAACGAGGTTTTTCCGTGCGTTGAGTCCTCCCAGGACGGCTCCTGTCCGGTTGGTGTGCCAGAGTCTCCGGCGGCGCTCGCTGGCCTGCAGGCTCAGGACACCGTGGTCGAAGTCGATGGCGTCGAAGTCTTTATTTGGGATGCCGCGGCAGCACTTCTAATGAGCAACCAGTCCGGCTCCTCTGAAATGGTTGTGTTGCGCGACGGTGTTCGAGTAACACTTTCTATTTCACCGGTATTTATGGAGCGCCAGGTTTACGATGACCAGAATCGCGCCGTGAACGACGCCAACAATTTGCCAGTCACTGAGCTCAGGCCAATCATCGGCGTGCAGCTCAAACCAGAGCAGCAGCGTCAACCGATTCTGGAGGCAACTGGCTTTGCGCTCGGTGCCACCGGAGCGATGTTTGGGTTTATTTTGGATCTTCCAGCCCAGGTGTTTGCGGTAGCGCAAAGCACCTTTGGTTTTGCTGAGCGTGATCCAAACGGAGCGGTTTCAATTCTCGGGGTTGGTCAGCTCGCGGGTGAAGTCTCCAGTGCAGATGCTCCGGTGGGTGCAAAGCTGGCATCACTGCTGTTGCTTTTGGGAACTTTGAACATCGCGCTTTTTGCCTTCAACCTGATTCCGCTATTGCCACTTGACGGAGGCCACGTCGTCGGAGCACTTTATGAGGGCACCAAACGCAGAGTTGTGAAGGCCGCAACCACGAGGGACCCCGGACCAATCGACACCGCCAAAGCGCTCCCGATCGCCTATGCGGTCTGGGCGCTGCTGCTATTTACCGGATTGCTTTTGATTTTTGCCGATATCGTGAATCCGATTGGCTTCTTCTAGGAAGCTAAAAGCTTGGTTTAGTGTTGAGAGTTGCGTTGAGAGGAACAATGTGCCAGCGATAAACCTCGGGCTCCCTAAGGGTCCGCCACCAGTTCTAGCCCCAAGAAAAAAGACTCGTCAGATCATGGTCGGGAAGGTGGCAGTTGGCGGAGACGCACCGATTTCAGTTCAGTCGATGACCACCACACAAACCACTGACATCAATGGCACGCTGCAGCAAATTGCCGAGTTGACCGCAACCGGATGCGACATAGTTCGCGTGGCAGTGCCAACTCAGGATGACGCAGATGTGCTGCGAATTATCGCCAAGCGCAGCCAAATTCCGGTAGTTGCCGACATCCACTTCCAACCCAAGTACGTGTTTCAGGCCATCGACGCCGGTTGCGGTGCTGTGCGCGTAAACCCCGGAAATATCCGTAAGTTTGATGACCAGGTCGGTGCAATTTCGAAGGCGGCAAAAGATGCCGGGATTTCGATTCGCATCGGCGTGAATGCCGGCTCCTTGGATCCAAGACTTTTGGAGAAGTATGGCAAGCCAACCGCAGAGGCTCTCGTCGAATCGGCAGTCTGGGAGGCAAGCCTGTTTGAGGAACATGACTTCCACGACTTCAAGATTTCCGTCAAGCACAACGACCCCGTCGTCATGGTTAAGGCCTACCAGCTTCTGTCTGAGCGCGGCGATTGGCCACTGCACCTAGGTGTAACCGAGGCCGGACCTTCGTTCCAGGGAACCATTAAGTCTTCAGTGGCCTTTGGGGCGTTATTGGCTCAGGGCATCGGGGATACCATCCGAGTCTCGCTGTCTGCGCCTCCCGTTGAGGAAATCAAAGTCGGGTCGCAGATCCTTGAGAGCCTCAACCTTCGCCCAAGGAAACTGGAGATTGTTTCCTGCCCAAGCTGTGGCCGCGCTCAGGTCGATGTTTATAAGCTTGCAAATGACGTCACCGACGGATTGCAACACCTAACGGTTCCGATTCGCGTAGCGGTAATGGGCTGCGTGGTAAACGGACCCGGTGAGGCCCGCGAGGCGGATCTTGGGGTGGCCTCCGGAAATGGCAAGGGTCAAATCTTTGTGAAGGGCGAGATCATAAAGACCGTTCCTGAATCTGAGATTGTTGCAACTTTGATTGAAGAGGCAAACCGAATTGCGGCAGAAATGGACGCATCTGAGATTGGAACCGCGCAGGTATCTGTCAGCGAGTAGCTAACATTGACCCCATGCTCTACCGCCTCAGTAACCTCTTTCTAAAGACCCTTCGTGAAGACCCCAGCGACGCTGAGGTTGACAGCCACAGATTGCTGGTGCGCGCCGGATATATTCGGCGTGCAGCTCCTGGCATTTTTTCTTGGCTACCGCTTGGGCTAGCGGTAAAAAACCGCATCGAGCAAATAGTTCGCGAGGAGATGGCCAATGCTGGGGCGCAGGAGGTCTTTTTTCCCGCACTCTTGCCAAAGGAGCCCTATGAGGCAACTGGGCGCTGGGATGAATACGGGGACAATATTTTCCGTCTGAAAGATCGCAAGGACGGCGAATATCTCTTGGCGCCGACCCATGAGGAGGTTTTTACCCTGCTGGTGAAAGATCTTTACAGCTCCTATAAGGAACTGCCGCTCAGCATCTATCAGATTCAAAACAAATATCGGGATGAGGCCAGACCGCGTGCGGGTCTGTTGCGTGGTCGAGAGTTTGTGATGAAGGACGCCTATAGTTTTGATGTCACGGATGAGGGCTTGGAAAAGAGCTATCAGGCCCAGCGCGCCGCCTACGAGCGAATCTTTCAGCGCTTGGGTCTGGAATACGTAATCGTGAAGGCAGATGCCGGAGCGATGGGTGGCTCTAAATCAGAAGAATTTTTGAATCCCTCACCAATTGGGGAGGACACCTTTGTTCGCTCAGGAAGTGGCTTTGCCGCGAACGTTGAGGCGGTTCGATTCGAGCAGCTGCCAGCCCAGGACTTTTCTGCTGCGCCAAAAGCTCTAGTTTTTGACTCTCCAAATACACCGACAATTTCCACCCTGGTTGAGTTTGCAAACCAAAATCACCCGAAGGCATCAGGAAACTGGCAGGCCAGTGACACCCTCAAGAACGTCGTGCTCGCCCTGGTGAGTCCTGATGGCAAGCGCGAGCTGGTGGTGGTTGGTGTTCCGGGAGATCGAGAGGTTGACCAAAAGCGCGCTGAAGCGTGGTTCTCTCCGTATGAGGTTGAGGCTGCGACCGAAGCAGATTTTGCCAAGCACAAAAACCTTGCAAAGGGTTACATCGGTCCAGAGCTCAATGGAACCCAGTTTCTGGGGGAGAAGGCGACATCAAAGATTCGCTTTCTGTTAGATCCGAGGGTATTCGTAGGAAGCGCTTGGATTACAGGTGCAAATCAGGATCAGAAGCACGTCTACAACCTGGTTTACGGCCGGGACTTCGAGTCTGATGGCATTGCCGACATAGCCGAAATTAGGGCGGGTGACCCCGCTCCAGATGGCTCGGGAGAGCTCGAGCTGGCTCGAGGGATTGAGATCGGACACGTTTTCCAGCTCGGTCGAAAGTATGCCGAGGCACTCGAGCTCAAAGTGCTGGATGAAAATGGCAAGCTGGTTACGGTAACGATGGGCTCATACGGCATCGGTGTTACCAGGCTGGTTGCTGTGATAGCTGAGGCCTTCCACGATGACAACGGTTTGATTTGGCCGGAATCGGTTGCCCCGGCAAATGTTCACATCATTGCCACCGGCAAGGACGAGGCTGCCTTTGAGGCGGCTGAGCAGCTTGCCAGTGCCGCGCAGGAAATGGGACTCAGGGTCATGCTCGATGACCGTCCAAAGCTCAGTCCGGGAGTGAAGTTTGCGGATGCCGAACTTTTGGGTATGCCCTGGATCATTATTTGCGGTCGAGGCATTGCAGAGGGTGAAGTCGAGCTCTGGAATCGTCGAAGCGGTGAGCGGGTCCCAGTGAAGCTAGAATCTGCTTTAGCTGAGCTTGTTGCACGGCGCTAATAGAAGAAGGAGTGGCTGGTGGATATCGACCTTCAAGTCCTCAGGCTTTTAGAGCGCGAAAAAGAAATTCCTTTCGACGAGCTGGTGCTAATTATTGAGGCTGCGATTTTGGCGGCCTACTTTAAGCATGTCGGCCAGGCATCTGCAGGACCGCGAGCAGTTCTGGATCGCAAGACCGGTCACGTGACTGTTTTTGCTCCAATCCTTGATGAGCAGGGAGAGCCAACCGGTGAAGAGGATGCCACCCCCGAGGGCTTTGGCCGGGTAGCGGCATTTGCTGCCAAGCAGGTCATCGCCCAGCGCATGCGAGAAATCTCCGACGACACCCTGATGGGCGAGTTCAAGGCCAAAGAGGGCGACATCGTTGCCGGCCAGATTCAGCAGGGCCAGCGCTCGAACATGGTCTACATCAACCTCGGTTCTCTCGAGGCCATGATGCCGCCCGAGGAGCAGGTACCAGGCGAGGATTACACGCACGGTCGCAGAATCAGGGTTTACGTCACCTCGGTGCAAAAAGGTCCCAGGGGTCCGCAGGTAACGGTTTCTAGAACTCACCCGGGACTCGTGCGCAAGCTCTTTGCCCTTGAGGTACCGGAAGTTGCATCAGGTCAGGTAGAAATTGCATCGGTAGCGAGAGAAGCCGGCCACCGCACCAAGATTGCGGTTTTTGCCACTCAGCCCGGCATCAACGCCAAGGGTGCCTGCATTGGAGAATTGGGACAGCGAGTGCGCGCGGTTAGCGGTGAACTAAACGAAGAAAAGATTGACGTGGTCGACTATTCCGAGGACCTTGCCAAGTTCGTCGCTCATGCGCTATCGCCAGCAAGGGTCTCTGACAGTTTCGTTCTAGACGCAGCGACCAAGGCGGTCAGGGTTTTGGTTCCAGATTTTCAGCTGTCTCTGGCTATTGGTAAAGAGGGCCAAAATGCGCGACTCGCAGCCAAGCTCACGGGTGCAAAGATCGATATTCAACCGGATAGCATTTTGCAGGAATAGCAGATAGTTGCCAGATTCCCCTAGGATGGACCCTATTCGGACCTGTGTTGGCTGTCGTCAACGGGATTCGATGGAGCAACTGATCAAAGTTGTGAGGCAAGAAGGCCATTTTCTGGTCGATTTGGAGCGAAAGCTGCCGGGTCGCGGAGCTTGGATTCATGCCCATTGCTTTGAGCTGGTGGTCAATCGAAGAGGTTTACAACGCGCCTTGGGCGATGCCGAAACGGTATCGCTTGAGACATGGCTTAGGAATCAGGCAGAGAAAATGGCTGAAACAAAATGAGTTGCTCGAAATGAGCTCCGCTCAAAACTAAGGCCTGCCCTGTCTAGGGGTTGGCCCCAGACAGGAGAAAATCAGTGGCGCTTCCACGCGTATACGACGTAGCTAAAGAACTAGGTATTGACACCAAGGTCGCTTTGGCAAAACTTGAGGAGCTTGGCGAATACGTCAAGGGTGGTTCTTCCACGATAGCTCCGCCAGTAGCGGCAAGACTTCGAGCAGCCTTCCCAAAGAAGGAAGCTGCCAAAAAAGAAGCCCCTAAAAAGGCCCCTGAAAAGCCAGCGGCAAAGCCAGCTGCCCCCGTTACTCCAAAGGCTGTTCTCGCCGAGGAAACCGCTCCAGCGGCTCCAAATCGACCAACTGCACCTGAGGCTGCCAAGCCGGCCACGCCGCTAACCCCCGCGCCACGAGCTGGTAACAACCCCTTTTCTTCCAACCAGGGCATGGATATTCCACGCCCCATGGCAAGGCCCGGCAATAATCCATTCGCCCCCAACCAGGGCATGGGCCGCACTCCACGTCCCGGCGCCCCGCGTCCAGCTGGTGGGTCACCTAGACCAGCTGGCGGAGCACCAAGACCAGGTGGTGCACCAAGACCAGCAGGAGGCGGTGGCGCTCCAAGACCAGCAGGCGCAGGATTTACAGCCCCCGGCTCAAAGCCAGGGTTTGGTCCAAATGCGACCCGACCGGGTCCTGCTGGCCGTGGTGGCAGAGGAGCTGGCACAGCCGGAGCTTTTGGTAAGGGTGGATCTCGGGGCAAGTCCCGCAAGTCCAAGCGCACCAAGCGCGAAGAGTTTGAGCAGAGAGAAGCACCGAGCCTTGGTGGAACCATGGTTCCGCGTGGCGATGGCAACACCGTTTTGCGATTGCGTCGCGGTGCTTCTATCCAGGACTTTGCAGACAAGATTGGCGGTAACGCTGGTCAACTGATTACCGTCTTGTTCCACCTCGGTCAGATGGCAACCGCAACCGCATCGCTTGATGAAGAGACCTTCCAAATTCTTGGTGAGGAACTGGGATACAAGATCGAGATTGTCTCCCCAGAGGATGAAGAGCGAGAGCTATTCGAGGGCTTCGGTTTGGACATCTCAACCGGTATTGAGGATGAAGAGGACGTTGACCTTTCCGCAAGACCACCCGTTGTGACGGTCATGGGTCACGTTGACCACGGTAAGACCAAGCTTTTGGACTCCATCAGAAGTGCAAACGTTGTTGCTGGTGAGGCCGGCGGCATTACCCAGCACATCGGCGCCTATCAGGTTCAGACCATGCACGACGGTCAGGATCGCGCCATCACGT
>JAGYIH010000020.1 GCA_018402615.1 Aquiluna sp. | reverse complement strand
TAAGTTTGATTTCGGCTTAGATCCAGGCGTCATTTAGAAATCTCGCTGGTTCTGTGTGTTGCAGGCAGAATCGGGACTTTTACTGCGACTGGGCTTGTCGGTGTAGTTGCTTCAGACAAATACCGGAGCCAAGTAGAACGCCTTATGAAGCTACACCCGTAGAAGAGTCATGATCGTTGCAGTGGACCCGGGTTCGATTCCCGGCATCTCCACTAACCCCAAATGCAAAAAACCGCCCCGGTTATCCGAGGCGGTTTTTTGCGTTATAAAAACTACTTTGAAATGGCCTTTGAGCGAGTCACCTTGCGCTTTGGCTTGGCCTCAGTAAGGTCTGCTGGACCGTGTTCCGCGTGGGCAAGCTCGTATTCAGCCTTCGATACCGGAGCAATTCTGTCCTCGAAGTAGATCTTCGAGATTGCAGAGCGCATTCTGGTGGCAACGGTGATCTTGCCATTGGCGTTTGGCCTTGGCATGACGGGCTGGTAGTCCTTGAAGTCAACCAGCTTCCAGAGCTCGTACTTGTCCAGTGGTTCGTGAACCTCGATGTATTCACCGTGGGGGAGTCTCACCACTCGGCCGGTTTCGCGGCCGTGCAGGACGACCTCTCTGTCCTTACGCTGCAAAGCGATACAGGTGCGCTTGGCAATCCAGTAGGCAAGAATCGGGCCGATTATAAGCAAGATCTGCATAGCGGTCAGAACGTGGTTTAGTGACATCTGGAAGAAGATAGCGATTAGGTCCGTTGAAGCACCTGCCCAAAGAACGGCATAGAAGGTGACGCCAGCGGCGCCAATTGCAGTGCGAGTGGGGGCGTTGCGTGGGCGGTCAAGAACGTGGTGCTCCCTCTTGTCACCAGTCACCCAGTTCTCAATGAATGGATAGGCGGCAACAGCTGCTAGGAATAACAGGCTCACTACCAGTGGCACCATGACGCCCATTGGGATCATGAAGTCAAAGATTGCGATGTCCCAGTTGCTAGGAGCTAGACGCAAAGCGCCATCGAGCCAACCGATGTACCAGTCTGGCTGGGTTCCTGCGGAAACCGGAGACGGGTCATAGGGCCCGTAGTTCCAGATTGGGTTTACCGTGAACAGCGCCGCGATTCCAGCAATAACACCGAACACCAGGAAGAAGAATCCTCCGGCCTTCGCCACGTAAACAGGCATAAGCGGGTAGCCAACCACGTTCTGGTCGGTACGACCAGGACCCGAGTAGTGAGTGTGCTTGTGAATAATTAGCATCATCAGGTGAATACCTATGAGCACGATCATGATTGCCGGAACGATCATGATGTGCAGCGCATAGAGCCTTGCAATTACCTCTGTGCCCGGGAACTCTCCACCAAATAGCCCAGAGCTAATTGCTGGGCCGATCAACGGAATTCCCTTGATCATGCCGTCGATGATTCTCAGGCCGTTACCGGAGAGCAGGTCGTCTGGCAGTGAGTAGCCGGTAAAGCCAGCGGCCATAGCCATGATGAACAGCAGGAAGCCAACCACCCAGTTCATTTCACGAGGCTTACGGAATGCGCCGGTGAAGAAAACGCGAAGCATGTGAAGCCCAACGGCGGCGACAAAGATTAGCGCGCCCCAGTGGTGCATCTGACGCATCAGCAGCCCGCCTCGGATATCAAAGCTAATGTCCAGGCTAGAGGCGTACGCAACGGTCATCTCAGCACCCTTCAGGGGAGCGTAGCTGCCGTCATAATAGGTGTGGGCCATCGAGGGCTGGTAGAAGAACGTCAACCAGGTACCGGTGATGATGACCACCACGAAGCTCCACATGGCAACCTCACCGAGCATGAAGCTCCAGTGGTCAGGGAAGACCTTGCGGGCAAAGAACTTTGTGAAGCCGCCAACGCCTAGGCGCTCGTCAAAGTAGTTAGCGGTCTTGCCAATTGCTGTCTTGGGTTCTTGGACTGCGTTACTCATCTTCTACTTCCTCATGTCCCAAAATGTTGGACCTACTGGTTCTAGAAAATCGCTTTGCGCGATTAGGTAACCCTCAGCATCAACTGCAATTGGCAGCTGGGGGAGTGGTCGTGATGCTGGACCAAAGACGACCTTGCAGTGATCCGCCAGGTCAAAGGTCGACTGGTGGCAGGGGCAGAGCAGGTGGTGCGTGTTTTGTTCGTAGAGTGCCACTGGGCAACCTACGTGAGTGCAGATCTTGGAGTAGGCAACAATGCCGTCGTAGCTCCAGCCAGCCTTCTCGGGAGCCTCATTGAGAACGCCCGGGTTCACTCTCACCAGAAGAACGGCAGCCTTGGCTTTTTCCTCGAGCTTGTGCTCGTCGAGCTCAGCAAGTCCCTCTGGAATGACGTGGAACACCGAACCCACGGTCACGTCGGAAGCCTTGATTGGTATGCCGGTTGGGTCCTTGGTAAGGCGGGTACCCGCGCGCCACATGGTGCGCTTGAGGGTGTCGCCAACCACAGGGCCCAGGTCGCCAAAGATAACGATGGCCGGAATCGGCAAAAATGCCAGTGCCCCGTACATGGTTCGACGAATCAGCTTGCGCCGGGAGAATCCAGACTCACCATCTGCCAGCTTGATAATCTCAACAGCTGCAGCACGCGTCTCATCGCTTGACCTGGCGTGGTGACGATCCTCAGTGACCTCATGGTCTGGCATTAGGGTCTTGGCCCAGTGGACCGCTCCGAACCCGATGCCCAAGAGTGACAGGCACATGCCAAGGCCCATCCATAGAGCGTTGTTGCGAGTCGCAGAGAGGTCACCATCAACAATCGGAAACGCGAAGAAGCCCCAAATTGCGATGATTGCACCGACGATACTGAGCATGAACATCCATGCGACCTGGCGCTCCGCTGCTCGAGCATGGCGCTCGCTCTTGTCGGTAAGTCTCAGTCGGTGTGGCTCTACACCTGGATCTTTAATCGCCTTCTCAATGTCCGTGGCAAGGCCAGGAGAGTAAGACTTTTCAACTTCACTCATGAGTCAACTCCCTAGTTAGCTTTGGCGCCAAGCCAAACAGTGATTGCGATTATGAAACCTAAACCAAATATCCAGACAAATAATCCCTCGGCGACCGGACCAATTGATCCAAGGGCGAACCCTCCAACGGATGGGTTGGTGTCGATGTAGTTGAGGTAGGAAATAATGTCGACCTTGTCTTCAGGAGTTAGGTTCGAATCGTTGAACACCGGCATGTTCTGTGGTCCAGTAACCATTGCCTCGTAGGTGTGCTTTGGTGTTGAGCCAGCTAACGCGGGGGCAAACTTACCCTCGGTCAGCGCTCCTCCGGCTCCGGCTGCGCTGTGGCACATCGCACAGTTGATCCTGAATAGCTCGCCACCGTGCTCAACATTTCCGTCGGTACGAAGGAACTCTGCGGCTGGGATGGCGGGTCCAGGGGCCAGTGAAGCTACGTATGCTGCCATGGCAAGAATCTGCTCGTCAGTGAACTGCACTGGCTTTTTGTAAAGCTGTGGCCCAGAAGCCTGTCCCGGCATACGGCCGGTACCTACCTGGAAGTCCACCGACGCTGCCCCAACGCCAATAACGCTTGGGCCACCGATTGCACCCTCACCATTGGTGCCGTGGCAAGAAGCACAGTTGGCCAAAAATAGCTTGCGACCCTCAGAAACCTGTTCAGCGGATCCGAATTCGGCCTCAACGACGCTGGTTGCGGTTGCATAGCCTCCGCCAGACAGGACTAGGCCGAAAAAGATAACTAGTCCCGCAGCCCAAGGCTTGCGGTGCATTGGCTTTTCTGCTTTCATCTGCCGCTCCCGCTATCTCAGGATGTAGATGACCACGAACAGGCCGATCCACACCACGTCCACAAAGTGCCAGTAATAAGAAACCACGATTGCGCTGGTGGCCTCTCGGTGTCCGAAGTTCTTGGCTGCGAATGCTCGCCCAATAATCAATAGGAAGGCAATCAGGCCCCCAATTACGTGGAGACCGTGGAAGCCCGTGGTGATAAAGAAGGCCGAACCGTAGGAGTTCGAGTTAATAGTGATTCCCTCAGAGTAAAGAAGCGCGTACTCCCAAATCTGGCCAGCAACGAAGATTGCGCCGAGCAGGTAGGTCAGGAAGAACCACTCGACCATGCCCCACTTCAAGGGTGACGCTCCGGTGCTTCGAGGCTGCATGCGCTCCGCCGCAAACACTCCGAACTGTGCGGTAAAAGAGCTAGAGACCAAGATCAGAGTGTTCACCAGGGCAAAAGGCACATTCAGCACCTGTGTGTCATTGGCCCACAGATCCGGAGCTCCAGCTCTGAGGCTGAAATACATGGCAAACAGGCCAGCAAAGAACATAACTTCACTACCAAGCCAGACAATTGTGCCTACCGAGGTCGCGTTGGGCCTGTGAATTGCAGCAGGCGAAAGCGGTGCAGAAGTGGTGGTCATAGGGCAAAGTTTACCTCAAATCCCTGGCCAGAGTTCCTTTATGACCAGGTTTCAAAGGTTTTTTGGACGAAAAATCATAAACACGGCTGGCTAGACTAAAAAAATGACAAATTTCAGCTGGCCAACTGTTCTTTCAAGCCTTTTGGCGGGGGAGGACCTCACTCGCGATGCTGCGGGCTGGGCCATGTCGGAGATTATGTCGGGGGATGCCACGCCCGCTCAAATTGGGGCGTTTATGTTGGCCCTGCGATCCAAGGGGGAGACCGTGGCTGAACTGGCCGGCTTGGTCGATGTCATGCTGCAAAACGCCGTTGTTTTGGATACTGGTAGCGACGCTTTGGACATAGTCGGAACCGGGGGAGACCTGGTTGGAACCGTGAACATCAGCTCAATGGCTTCGGTGGTGGCATCCGCTGCCGGAATCCCAGTTCTGAAGCACGGCTCTCGCTCCGCCTCTGGCAAAACCGGTTCATCAGAGATGCTTGAGATGCTCGGTATCAGGCTCGATCTATCACCACAGCAGGTCGCAGAAGTGTTCAGAAAAGTCGGCATTACCTTTTTCTTCGCCCCGGTATTCCACCCTGCAATGCGTCACGTAGCTCCCATCCGCAGGGAGCTTGCAATCCCGACCACATTCAATTTTCTAGGACCACTTGCAAACCCAGCTCAGCCAATCGCTACCGCCCTCGGTGTTGCCGACGAGAAGATCGCGCCACTCATGGCCCAAGAGCTAGCTGAGCGCGGTCGAACCGCACTGGTATTTAGGTCAGTGGATGGACTCGACGAGATCAGCACGACGGCTGATGCAAAGATTTGGCAGGTTTCCAAAGGTGTTGTAACCGAGCATGTCCTCGACTCAAGGAAGTTGGGGCTGGAGCGGGTTCAGGTGGAATCACTTTTGGGCGGTGACTCGAAGCACAACGCCAACGTTGCCAACCAGCTTTTTTCAGGAGTCAACTTTGACAACTCAAAGGCCATTAGAGACGTTGTGTTGCTCAATGCAGCTGCAGGAATTGTGGCCTACGAGCTAGCCAGGGATGAATCTCTAGCCTCAGAGAATCTTGAAACCAGATTTGCATCCGCTTTGGCAAAGGCAACTAATGCTCTGGATTCAAAAGCCGCAGCAAAAAAGCTAAGCGAGTGGTCCCAGGCCACTCAATCTGTCTAAGCAAGATTGAACCTGAGCGGGGAAGTGCCTGGATAATTGTTAGTTGACATAATGTTTATTATCGGCACTATAAAGGGATACCTGAGAGTGGATCTCTACGCCCTATCAAGCCGCTCACCAAGAACCTCCAGAACGCCGTCTGGTCCCGCCCAAAGATCGCCGTACTTTAGATCCTGGAAGCTAAGCCAGCGATGTTCTACAGTGTCTCGGATTTCATCCTCGGTCCAGTTTGCTGAATCTGGTTCAAACTCTGCATTGATGCGGTAGCTAAAGAAGTGCGCTTCGCCAGTGTCGTGATCGCCACCCTGCCACTCCTGCACAAACTCACAGCTGGCTACCACCTCACCGAGAAGTTGCAGATCGAACCTCTTGCCGGTTTCCTCCCATAGCTCTCTGATTGCAGCCTCTTGCAAGGTTTCTCCTGGTTCTACACCGCCACCTGGAAGGATCCATCTGGGTGGCAAATCCACACCGGGGTCAAAGCGCGAGAGAAACATTAGGAACTTGTGTTCGGGGGTCAAAAGGATCACCCGAACCGTTATTCGGTGTCTTGAGGTCACTGCCTACCGTCTTTACCAACCAGCCCAAAAACGCGCATCGCAAGTTGATTTAGGTAACCGATTGTTAGAGCAAAGATCAGCGTGCCCTCGCGAACCTGTCCGCCAAGGACAAAGCCGATTGTTACGACCACAATCTCCACGGCAGTTCTTGCGATCCAAAACGGCGACTTAAACTTGGCAGCAAGACCCATGTTCAGCCCATCCCTTGGGCCCTTGCCCATTCCGCAAGATATATAAAGCCCAGTTGCGTATGAAATCAGCAATAGTCCAGCGATAAAAAGCAAAAGTTGCTGCCAATAAATCGTCGGCTCAGGTATGAAGGGCATTGCGAGATCTGCGAACAGGCCAACTAGAACAGCGTTCATGACTGTTCCGAGCCCCGGTCTAACTCGCAGCGGTATCCAAAACAGCAAAACCAGGGCAGATACAAAAACGGTTGCTTGACCAAAGCTCAGGCTGGTCTGCTTTGAGATCCCCTGTGCCAAGACATCCCAGGGTGCGATCCCGATTCGGGCGTTCACCATCATGGCAAGCCCGACACCATAAATGAATAGGCCAAAGCTGAGCTTTATGAACCGACCCGTGAAATTAGACTGAAGCACCGCTAAAGACTAGGGGCGAAAGGTATCGAATTTGACAAGGACCTCATACTTCGATGCGCCATTCCCGAGAAGGCTGGCTCACAGGGGGCTCTGGCGCGACTCCGAGAGTATTGACGAGAATTCAATCGAAGCCATTTCAGCCGCCATAGCGGCGGGTGCCACCATGTCGAATCTGACACGCATGCCACCAGTGACGGGGTGGCCGTGTTGTTTTCATGACAACGATCTTTTCCCGTGTCGCTGGTATCCCTGAGGCGTATCGAGGCCTCTCCATCGAGGAACTCTCCAAAATCACCCTCCAGCACGGTTCCAAGAAGATTCCAACTCTGAGTGAGGTCTTCGACCTCTTTCCAAACCTTCAGCTGAACCTGGATATCAAATCTGAACAGGCCATAGAACCCACGGTGCGAGCAATGAGAACATGCCGCTCATGATCGCGTGCTGGTATCAAGTTTCTCGGAATCAAGGCGGAAAAGGCCCTCAGCCTACTTACAAGACCGGTTGCAACCAGCGCCTCAGCGCGTCTAGTCTTCTGGGCTTGGGCCTGCCACAACCTGGCTTTTGGTATTGGATTCAGTGCCCTCACCAGAAACATTGATGCCTTTCAGGTCCCCACTCGCCGCGGAGTCATTCGCTTTGACACCGAAACCTTTTTGAAGCGAGCCCAAGCGAATGGGACCGAGGTTCATTACTGGACCATTAATGAGCCGGCTGAGATGTCGAAACTTCTTCAGCTCGGAGCCGATGGAATCGTTACCGATCGAGTTGATCTGCTGACCAAGCTGAAACAATCCTGAGAAGTTTGCCTTTTTAGGAATTGCTGGCCCGGCATTCTGTTGCCCCTTCTCGGAGGCAAAAATAATGGCTGAAACAATGCGCGGTATGCGACTCGGTGGGCAATCGCTCGAGTCGGACAGAGGAGTCGAACTCTCTGAGCGTCAGAGGGTTCAGTTTCGCTGCTCCAAGCAGCATGAGTTTTCTATTGTCTTCTCACTCAACGTGGAGCTTCCCACAACCTGGGAATGCAAGAGCTGTGACGCGGTAGCGGTTCGTTTAGAGGACGGCATTGAAATAGATTTAGCTGAGGACACCTCGGATGGACCTCGCACCCACTACGACATGGTGCTCGAGAGACGAAGCCGAGAAGAACTTGAAGAACTGCTGCAGGAAATGCTGATCAGTATGCGCAAGCGCAGGGCTGAAGGCCGTCTCAGCGCCTAAGCAGTCTCTCCACAAGCCAGCCGGTGCACAGGATAAATGCCTCCCAGATTATTCCGAAGGTCATTTTGCTTTTTCCACCCTCGCGTTCTAGAAAACTAATCGGCACCTCAGAGACCTCTCCCCCGGCGGCTAAGGTCCACTTAGTCATCTCGACTTGGAAGCCATACCCACGGGCACGAATCTGGTTGGTTGGCAACTTTTCTAAAAGTGCTGCGGTGTAAACCCGGTAACCAGCGGTGACATCTCTGATTTTGGTTCCAATTGCAAATCTTGCATATGCGTTCCCAGTCGTAGAGATCCAAATTCGATGGCCGGGCCAATTCTTGACCTCTCCCCCACTGACCCAGCGCGAACCAATAACTAAGTCCTCGGTCCTGGCCAGTAGTTTCGCCAGATCCTTCGGCTGGTGAGAACCGTCAGCATCCATCTGGACAATCCGCTGATACCCGCGGTTCAGAGCGGTCTGGTAACCCTGCGCATAAGCCTTGCCCAAACCTTCCTTACTGGTTCTGTGTATCACGCTCACTCGGCTGTCCTGAGCCGCTATCTGATCAGCCAGGACCCCGGTTCCATCAGGCGATGAGTCATCAATGATTATCAAGTCAATATCCGGTTGCTCGGCAAAGAGCCTTGTAACGCTTGACCTAATCACCTCACGCTCATTGAAGGTGGGCATCAGAACGCAGGTTTTCAACGCCGCCGCCGTTTGTTTGCCGCAATTGCTATCAGACCAAGCACAACCAGCCCATTGGCTAGGTCAAAGAACCTTCCGACAAACATTGCCGGCGTCAGCCCGGCGTAAAGCGGCAGTTCTTCCACCATTGCCGCCGGTGTGTACCACTCAACCTCAGTTCTAATCTCACCCGATGGAAGGTAGATGGCACTGAGCCCAACGGTAGAAATATTCACCACAACTCGTCCAGTTTCTATGGCTCTCAGCCTGGCAATCCCAGCCTGCTGAAAGGTCTCATCTGAGTAGCCAAAGTCCGCATTATTAGTCTGCGAGAGAATGATTTGGGCGCCACCATCGCTTAGTTCTCGAAGAATGCCATCCTCTGCAATCTCAAAGCAAATCAGGGTTCCAGCGGTAAACCCCTCGGATACCTCAAATATCCCATCGCGTTGCCCGAAGCTAAAGCCCCGCGGGACCATGTCTATAAGGTCGGGTGCAAACATTCTCCAAAATTCCCGGTCTGGAACAAACTCGGCAAAGGGAACCGGCTGTTTTTTGTCGTAGTAATCCGTTGGTCCTATCCCCGGTTGCCAAAGAATTGTTGAATTAAAACTCTCATCACCACGTTTGGTTATGGTTCCAAACGTGAAGGGTGCACCGATTCGATCAGCCAATGAGGTGATTTGGTCATTAGCGGTTTTCGATCTCAGTGGGTCAATGTCTGAGGCGTTCTCGGGCCAGACCAGCAGGTCAACCTCATCGGCCAAAGGGTGCTCAAATACGAGTTCGGTGGCATCAATGTGGTTCTGCAGAATTGCCCCCTGATCAGCGTTAGAGAACAGGCCGGCGTTGGCATTGCCCTGAACCGCTGCGATGACCCGAGTGCCAACCTGTTCCGTGGTGAACGAAGTCGGGGTAATCACTGGTATCAGCCCGATTACCAGTGCGGTCGCCATTACCGGCCTAAGAGCAAGCTTGCCTCTGCCAGAGCGGTTCATCAGCCAGATCGCTAAGAGCGAGCCAATCAGGGCCACCATGAACGTCAAAAGCGACATTCCGCCCCAGAAGACCCACTTCGACATGAAACTGTCGGTTTGAGTCATTGCCAATCGCGACCAGGGGAAGCCACCATAGGGGTAGTTGTTCGCCAAAAACTCTCGCAGCGTCCATACGCTTGCAGCTGCGAGGGCAAAGAAGTAAAGCTCTATTCCCCTTGGTTTGAGTTTCTTGAAGAGCCAAGCGGTCAAGCCGGTCCCCAGTGCAAAAAACAGCGACTGCAGGGTTGAAAGTGCAATCAGTGGAATTGGACCCAAGTACAGCGAGATCCACTCGATGTGAGAAATGTAGAAGGCCTGGCCCGCCAAAAAGCCCAGCAGGGTTGCCCACCAAAAGCCGAGCCCCAAAGTCGCCCACAATAGCATTGCGGGTATTACCGGGGCCAAAATCCAAATGTTCTCAGTTGGGAAAGTGTAAAGAGCTACCAGACCTGAGATAGCTGCGAGTGGCACTCGCCAAAGCAGTTCCTGATAGCGCATGTCCCTAGCTTAAGTTCTAGACGTAATAGCTGTAGGCAACGATGCCACGCTTGATTTGATCCATAGCCGAATATGCCGTCTCGGCAAGGCTGGCGTCAGCCCCATTAGCGAGTTGATCCAACAGGTCAATAATTTGTTTAGACCAGCGAATAAAGTCTCCGGGCAACAATCCGGTGAGTTTCAGAACGTCGTCAAATCTGGCGCCGGTGGCCCAGCGATAGATACCCCAAACCATCCCTAACTCCAGGGCACTTTCTTTCGGAAGCCTAAATTCCTCTTGAAGCTCATAGAGTCGCTGCTGAATTTCCTCGGTCGCAACTAAGGCTTCCCTAAACTCACCCTTGGGGAGCTTGGGTTCATAGTCTCCCTCGTCCCTCCGGTTTTCATAAACCAGAGCGGCAGCCATTGAGGCGAGAGAAGCCGCATCCAACTGCTGCCAAACCCCCCTGTTCACGCACTCTGCAATTAGCAGATCACGGTCTCCGTAGATCTTGGCTAGTCGATTTCCGGCAGCGGTAACCTCGAGATCGTCGCCGTCGGGCTTTAGGTATTCCAGCTGCGTCAGCAGCGAACAAATTCTTTCAAAAGTCTTGGCAACCTGGTTGGTGCGCTGCTCGATCTGGTTGACGGCCTGAATAACTTCCCGGCGCAGCTTTTGGTAGCGCTCCCCCCAGCGCGCATGGGCTTCTCTCTCGTTACAGCCGTGACAGGCATGAGCTCTCAGCTGACGCTTCAGGTCAGCAAGCTTGCTTTCGTGAGTTCGCATCAGCTTCGTGTTTTGCATGTCTTTGCCGCCGCGCGAACGCAGTGAGGAGCCGGAGCGCTCCAATTCGGAGATGTCGCTCCGGATCGTTGAGTACTGAATAAAGTCACCAAGGTGACACTGCATGGCCTGCTCATATCCCTCTAGCGAGGCCTGCTTTTCTGAAATCACCTGCGCGAGCCCAACCACGCTGCGGTCGGCTTGGAACTGTGCAAAGGATCGTTCCAATACCTGAGAGGCTCTGTGGGCTCCAAAGGCCGCAGTCAGATTTACTGCCATGTTGTATGTGGGTCGGAAACTTGAATTCAAGGGGTAGGTTCGCTTGGATGCCAAACCGGCAACCACGTTCGGATCAAGCTGCTGACCCCAAAGGATTACGGAGTGCCCCTCGGGGTCAATGCCCCTTCTACCGGCCCGGCCTGTTAGTTGGGTGTACTCCCCCGCGGTGATTTGAACCCTAGCTTCGCCATTGAACTTGTCCAGTCGCTCAAGAACCACTGTTCGAGCGGGCATGTTGATTCCCAGAGCAAGAGTTTCTGTCGCGAAGACCACCTTCACAAGTTTGCGCAGAAAGAGCTCTTCGACAACCTCCTTGAAAGCGGGCAGCATGCCAGCGTGATGGGCCGCGTAACCACGTTCCAACGATGCTAACCAGTCAAAGTACCCAAGCGTGTCAAGGTCTTCATCGCCAATCGAAGAGCAGCGCGCTTCCGCGACCCTGCGAATCTCCAAGGACTGATCGCGATCCGTAAGCCTTACCCCTGAACGCCTGCATGACTCAACCGCCTTCTCGCAACCGGCACGGGAAAATATGAAGAAGATGGCGGGTAAGAGATCTGCACGATCCAGAGTCTCGACCACGTCGGGTTTTTCCAATCGGGGAAAACTTCTCTCATTCGGGCGCTGGTAGCTAGGCCTGTTGTTTCTCGATCTATAGGGCGAGCGCTGACGAGCCTGGTGTTTTTGCAAGAGCTCGGGATTAACCCTGGTTTGCTTGCTATTGCGCTCGAAAAGTTCGAGCATTTCATCACCAAACATCACGTGCTGGTGAAGTGGCACCGGCCGAATTTCGGACACGATTATCTCCGTGTTACCGCGGACCTCCGCCAACCAGGCACCAAACTCCTCGGCATTAGAAACCGTGGCGCTGAGCGAGACCACCAAAACGTCTTTGGGCAGGTGCAAAATCACCTCTTCCCAGACCGCTCCCCGGAAGCGGTCGGCAAGGTAGTGAACCTCATCCATGACCACAAAGCCCAAATCACGAAGTGAGGTTGAGGTCGCGTAGATCATGTTGCGCAGCACCTCGGTGGTCATGACAACTATCTGTGCCTCAGAGTTGTTGTTGTTATCTCCGGTTAGTAGGCCAACCTTTTCCTTGCCGTACTTTGCCGCCAGCTCGGCATACTTTTGGTTACTGAGTGCCTTGATTGGTGTCGTGTAAAAGACCTTCTGGCCCTTTGCGACTGCGAGGTGAATAGCAAACTCGCCAATAATTGTCTTTCCAGCGCCGGTCGGGGCGGCGACCAGTACCCCACTGTTTCGCTCCAGAGCTCGACATGCCCTCTCCTGGAAGTCATCAAGAGGAAATTTGAGTTCTCGGGTGAAGGCCTCTAGTTCTTGGTATCGATGCTTTTCCTTGGCCCTGGCATAGCGCTCTGAGGGACTTGGCTCAGTCGAGTTCGAGGTCATCACTTGAAAGCAGCTTCGCCTGCTTACGCTCTCGGCGCTTGTCATTTAGCATGGCGATGCCAACGGCACCAAAGTACAAGATCATCAGAGGAATCATCATCAGGAGCATTGTCATTGGCTCAGCAACCGGTGTCGCAAGCGCAGCCACAATTGCAATTATCAATACGGCTGCTCGCCAACTTTTCAGGATTCCCCTACCCGTGGCGATGCCGGCAAAGTTCAACAGCACCAGGATTACCGGCATCACAAATGCGACACCAAAGATCAGCAGGATGCGAATCGCAAACAGCACGTAGTCGGCAGCGTTGATGACGTTTGTGCTTCCCTCCGGGGTGAATCCAATCAGGGCCACAACAAAACCAGGCAGTGAGGCCCATGCCAGGGTGGTCCCGGCAAGGAACAGTGGCAACGCGGAGACCATGAAGCCAATCGCGTATTTTCGCTCTTTGTCCTTGAGCCCCGGGGAAACAAAGGCCCAGATGTTCCAGAGCCAAACTGGTGAGGTAATGATTACTCCCAAAAATATCGAGAGCTGGATGCGAAGATCGAAGGCCGAAACCACGGTCGTGAAGTTTGCAGAGGCGTCGATACCTCTTTCTTGAGCGACATTTTTAAGTGGTTCTTGCAGGAACGAGAAAACGGGATCAAATAGAAACCAGCCGACAACAGTGCCGACTACTAAAAATCCTGCCGACCATGAAAGACGTATCCGGAGCTCTCGAAGGTGAGAGCGAAGGGTACCGCGGCGCTCTTTATTGCTGCGCCGCGCCATTAGTCCTTGTTTTTCTCGCTCTCTGGAGCGGTTTCGGTCTCAACCTTCGCAGCCTCAGGGGCTTCGCCGTTCTTGCCGATTTCCTTCTTAAAAATTCTCATTGACTGCGCCGCACTTTTTGCCAGTGCAGGAAGCTTCGGCGCTCCCCATAGCAGCAGCACGATCGCAAGAATGATGATCCATTCCCAGCCTTGAAGTCTCATGCCTACCTCTTATCTATTTCTATGTGGCTAATCCGTTTTAGAAGTCTACGCTGTCTGGCCTGGGCTTTCGCTTCTTGAACCCTCTCAAAACTTCTTCTTGCAACCAGCACCTCTTTGAGGTCTTCCGCGGTGGTCGGTTTTGCAGGCTGGTAATCCATTGGCTCGTAAGCCATCGCCTCTGCAACCAGCGCCCTGGAGTGTGTGATTGCCCTAAGCAAGGACTTAGCGCTCAAAAATAAGCGATAGAGCACCAGCCCCAGGCCGTAAAGACCACCTAGGCTCACCGCCAAAACTAACCAGCCCGTCCAGCCCATCTAGTCTTCATCCTTTGGAGGCTGGGGTTGCGCAAGTGCTGAAATTGCGAACTCGCGCACAGAATCAACTGCGGACTGCGGACTGATAACTCTCACCAGGCCACCATACCGAGCAATGTGCCGTCCCAGTGCCTTCAGAGAGCCCACCATAATTTCTCCGACCAATTCACCGTCTTGTTTGGATAGCTCGCCAACCGATGGAAAGTTCCAGAATATCTCCGAAGCCTCTGGCTGAGCTGCCACTTTGACCAGGGCTTCTGAAGTTACCTCTCCAAAAACCTCCTCAGGTATCGGGTGGCTCAGAGCCATTTCCGAGATCGCCAAATCGGTCACCGCCACAGAGACCATGCGGTCAATTCTGAATGATCGAATCGCCTGATTCTTGTGGCAAAAGCCTCTCAGGTAGTGCTTATCGGACACAAAGTCGATGCGCAGTGGGTCAATGGTTCTTGTTGAGCGCTCCCCCAATTGATTTCGATACTCACAAATAACGGCAAATCCGCCAAGAAGCGCATCCTGCAAGGAGGTCAGCAGCGAAAGTTCTCGAGTCTTGGGGACTCTTGAGATGGCTGTAGGAGTGGCACCACCGATTGCGGATCGCAACTCCGCAAGTTCGCTGCTGGCTTCAAAGTGTGGCAGTGAAGCCAAGTAATCTAACCCCGTAGCCAGTGCGGCGACCTGTCGCTGGGTGAGGACCGGAGGTTCGCTTAGCTCAGCTTCTGCCTGAGTAAAGTCAATCTCTCCCTTTTCCAAAAGCTCATCGTCAAGATAGAAGTGGGTTCGAAAATTTCCCACATCCTCGCTGTTGCCTATCGTCAAAACGGCTCGCCGGATTGAATTTTCACTGAAGTCGAAGTGTTCGGCAAGCTCCTTCACGGTGTGTGAACCATCTCGAAGCACAAGTCCAACAATTGAGAGCGCCAAGTTGAACTGCTCCTCAGCATCCAATTCCTGCTTAGGCATGACTGCTCACCACCTTCTCAAAACCAAGCCTCACTCTTGCTGCGAGTGACTCTGGCTCGATAACGCTGATGTCCGAACCAAACTCCATCAGATCTTCGGCAAGCAGCGCCTCATCCATATAGTTCAGGGTCGCAACGCCGGATTCATCGACTTCAAAGTGCCACCAGGCCTCTGAATCTTCGGCAACTCTAAAAACTGCCAGCTGGGACAACACGTGTTCTTGCAGGTCACGCTCTGCGGCCAATAGTTCCTGTGTTGCCACCAAAGACGCAAATGTCTCACCCGTTTGAACCTCAGAAACGATGCGGCGAAGAAGATAATTCTTCAAAACACCCGCTTCGCGTCCAAGCAAAACCCAATGTCCCTCGATAAACCGCAGCTTCTGGGGTTCAACCTCACGCAAGGACTCCTCACCGTCAGCCTTGCGATAGTGAAAGGCGATCGATCGCTGGTCCGCAATAGCCCTGGCAATTGGGTCAAAGCTCTGGTGACGAGCAATCAGTCTTGGTGTGAAAATCGCTAGCTCTCTGGACCCGGGCATAACACCAAGGGTTTTCAGTCTGGTAAGCCCAGATTGAGCGACCGGAGCCATAACCCGGTTATTCCATGCCCTCGCAGCTAGTTCGAGCAACTGCAGTTTTTCTGAATTTAGTGACAGCTCCTTGGGCCACTCAAAGGTCCCCTTGGCAATGCGGTAACGAGAAGCATCGGTTTCTTCAAGCAATTCAAAATCAATAACCTCTATCGCCACTCCCATTTCTCGGAGGGTGGTCTTATCGCGATCGAAAAGTTTTTCTCTGGCATCGCTGGAGCTTTCGAGGTAAGCCTGAACCGAGTTGTAAATCTGCTTTTTACTCAGTCCCAGTTTGGGAGCAGCCAGCAGGCAGCAGGTGAGCGTGAAAAGCCGCTGAGCGGGAGATTGTTTAGACATACATCTCCCTCAACAACTAGCCCTTGCCCAGAACGTCGATCACAAAGATGAGGGTTGATCCCGCTGGGATTGCCCCCTGAGAGTTATCGCCATAGCCAAGTTCTGGCGGGATCACCACAACCACTTGAGAGCCGACGGTTACCCCTTCTAGGCCCATCACAAAGCCTTCAATCAGACCATCCCTAGTGATCGGGAAAGTTGCCGGAGCCCCCGCATTCCAGGATGAGTCAAACAGCTCCCCTCCCCAGGTCCAACCCGAGTAGTGAAGCACGACGGTGTCACCGATCACGATTGGCTCTCCACCGCCCTCAATCAGTATCGTTCGCTTGAAGTCCGCGGGTGCCTGGCTGGCGGGAATCTGAATTCCGGGCTGCCCGGATGGCGCAGTAATTACTGTTGGCATACCCGATTCCGGGGATCTAGAGACACCGTTGGCCCTGGGTAGATAAGCATCGACAACGTCGAAAATAAAGATCACTCCGTGGTCCGCAGCAATGCCAAGGGTCGGAATTCCCTGGGAGTCATGAGCACTCTCGGCGTCGAGCAGAACCGCGACCCTTGAACCCACGCTCACTCCAGTGAGCGCCTTACAGAAATCAGGTGTTGCGTCGGCGATTAGGTCCTGAGCAATGAACCCCTCAGTCCCAAATTCACTGCCCTGAATAACTGCGCCATTGGCTGAGTTGTAACCCAAAAAGTGAAGTGAAACCCGTTGTCCTCCAACAATCTTGCCGCCATCGCCCTCGATAACTACCTGAGTCTGCACCCCGGTCCCAGAAAGCGGAGTTGGAAAGTTCACCTCAGGTTGGACACCAAACTCGCCAGTAACCTCGATTTGATTCACAGCATTGCCAGTCTCGAACTCCTCGCATGCCAGAGGCAGGCCAACAGAGAGCTCTGCGTATCCCTTTGGTCCCTGGACTTCGGGTTCGGGTGCGGAGCACCCTGCCAGGACAAGAATTGGTAGGGCTAGTAGAGCAAGTTTGCGCAAGTTATTTACTTTCATTGAAGACACCTAATTCTGCCTGTCGTTTGCCTCTTGAGTTACCTTTCGGACAGTTTTTCTGAGCTTTTTCTCACTAACGGCCCTTTCGCCCATGGATTGTGGCAACCAAACATCCATATCCTCAGCAGAGTGCTCTGCTTTTGAGGCTCTGCGAACCTTGAACTGAGGCAACACAGTATCCGGGGCAAGCCTTCTGGCGGTCATGAGAAATCCAGTGTGACCAATCATTCGATGTTCGGGCCGAACGGCCAGTCCGTCCAAATGCCAGGGACGCACAAGTGACTCCCATGCCGATACGTCCGTGAAGCCGCCATGGGATTTTATGGTCTCAGCGGTGCGCGACAGCTGAGTTACGGTGGCAACGTAAATAATTACCAGCCCACCGGGCTTCAAGACCTCTGAAACTTCCCCAATGCAATCCCAGGGCGCCAGCATGTCAAGCACCACCCGATCTGCACCAGCCTTACCAATGGTCTTCACCGCAGTCTCCTGGAACCCTCCGATTATTACCTTCCAGTTCGGTGCCTCACCAAGGAAATTAGTTACATTTGCCTTTGCAATTTGGGCAAATTCCTCGCGAAGTTCAAATGAAAACAGCCGCCCATTCTCACCCAGGGCTCGCAATAGAAAGCTAGAGAGAGCTCCCGAGCCAACCCCGGCCTCCGCCACGACCGCACCCGGAAAAATGTCGCCCTCAACCAGTATTTGCGCCGCGTCTTTTGGGTAAACGATTGCCGCACCGCGTGGCATCGCCATTACGTAGTCTGCCAACAGGGGTTTTAGGGCTAGATATTCGTCCCCGTTGTGATTCTTTATAACGCTCCCAGATGGCTTGCCGATTATGTCATCGTGTAAGACGTCGCCCTTGTGAGAACCAAACCTTGCGCCAGCAATAAGTGTTATCGAATTTAGTCGGCCCTTTGGGCCGGTGAGCTGAACCTTGTCCCCCACCTCAAAGATCTCAGACATGAACCCTCAGACTTTCCAGATTCTCCGCATCCACATCGGTCAGGGACGCGATGATCTTATTGGTTGGTCTTTTTGCCAGGGAAATTAGATTCGGGATCCCGATCGCGTGTGCGCCGGCAGCCTCGGCCGAGGCCAAGCCGGTGTGAGAGTCTTCGAAAGCGATGCAGTCCTTGATTTCAACCCCAAGTAGTTCCGCGGCC
>JAGYIH010000002.1 GCA_018402615.1 Aquiluna sp. | reverse complement strand
TGGCCCGGCTATTCAACGACAGAAATTCGAATGCTGCGGCGCTAGGAATGGCGCCTTGGCAGGTGGACAAAGCTCGCAAGGAGCTCGCTGGCTGGACAGAACAGGAGCTGGTCGAATTGGTCCAGTTGGTCGCGAAGACAGATGCGGATGTTAAGGGAGCGGCTCGGGAGCCAGAATATTCGGTTGAAAAACTACTGCTAGCAATGGCGAAGGCTACAAACTAAAAAAACCGAGCCCAAAAGGACTCGGTTCAAATAGGAATCTAGTTACAGAGCTGCTGCTGCTTTGGCAATTGCGCTCTTGCGATTAGCACCCTGGTTCTTGTGCAGAACACCCTTGCTTACAGCCTTGTCAATCTTTCGACCAGCTGTTACGACTGCCGCGGTTGCAGCTTCCTTGTCGCCAGCAACGACTGCCTCGCGTGCTGCCCTAACGGCAGTCTTGAGTTCAGATCGGACTGCCTTGTTGCGGGCCTCAGCCTTGCGGTTGGTGCCAATCCGCTTAATGTTGGATTTGATGTTTGCCATTGTCTGCTTTCGGGGGAAATCTTGGTTTTGTGGTCAGCGACCATAACAAGCCAAAACTCTATCAGTTTGGTTTCTGATGGGCAACAGTCGTGGCAGAATTGGGGTTCCCAACTCCATCGAGGTATTAGTTGTCGCCACGTGCACTTAAAGCGCTGCAGCCGTCGCTAACGCCGCCCGAAATGATCCGCAATTTTTCGATAATCGCACACATTGATCACGGCAAGTCGACCTTGGCCGACCGAATGCTTCAGCTCACCGGAATTGTCAATGACCGACAGATGCGGGCCCAGTACCTCGATCGCATGGATATAGAGCGAGAACGAGGTATAACCATAAAGTCTCAGGCCGTCAGGCTTCCTTGGGAGCTTGATGGCAAGACCTATGCGATGAACATGATCGACACCCCAGGTCACGTCGATTTCACCTATGAGGTTTCCAGATCGCTAGCGGCATGTGAGGGAGCGGTTCTGCTTGTTGACGCGGCTCAGGGCATCGAGGCGCAGACACTGGCAAACCTTTATTTGGCAATGGAAAACGATCTAGAAATCATCCCCGTTCTAAACAAGATCGACCTCCCGGCAGCTCAGCCAGAGAAATATGCTGAGGAACTTGCAAATCTGATTGGATGCCAACCCGAAGATTGCCTTATGGTCTCTGGAAAAACAGGTGTTGGAGTTGGAGAACTGCTTGATCGCATCGTGGCTCGGGTTCCGGCTCCGGTGGGTGATCCAAATGCACCCGCTAGGGCAATGATTTTTGATTCGGTTTATGACAGCTATCGCGGTGTTGTCACCTACGTCCGAATGGTGGACGGCAGCCTAAAGCCACGCGAGCAGATTCAAATGATGTCCACTCGTGCCGTTCACGAGCTCTTGGAAATTGGTGTTATCAGCCCAGAGCCAGAGGTGACTCAGGGTCTTGGTGTTGGAGAGGTGGGCTATCTAATCACCGGAGTGAAGGATGTTCGTCAGTCGAAGGTTGGCGACACCGTAACAACCAAGGTGAAGCCCGCCAGCAACGCTCTCAAAGGTTACTCAGAACCCAAGCCAATGGTTTTTTCGGGAATCTACCCAATTGATGGTGGAGACTATCCAAATTTGCGTGAGGCCTTAGACAAGTTGCGGCTGAGCGATGCTTCTCTGGTCTACGAGCCTGAAACCAGCGCTGCGTTGGGCTTTGGTTTCCGTTGCGGCTTTTTGGGTCTGCTGCACCTTGAGATCATCACCGAACGACTCGAGCGCGAGTTTAACCTCAGCCTGATAGCAACCGCGCCCTCTGTGGTCTACGAGGTAACTCGTGAGGACGGCTTGATGCAGGTTGTTACCAACCCACACGAATTTCCTGAGGGGAAGATTAAAGATGTTGCAGAGCCAATAGTTCGGGCCACAATTTTGAGCCCGAAGGACTACGTCGGGACAATCATGGAGCTTTGCCAGAACCGCCGTGGGACGATGATCGATATGCAGTATTTGGGTGAGGATCGAGTTCAGTTGCGATACGAACTGCCGCTTGCTGAAATCGTGTTTGATTTTTTTGACAATCTAAAGAGCAAGACTCAGGGCTACGCATCTTTGGATTATGAAGAGGCTGGTTACCGGTCCGGCGATCTGGTCAAAGTTGATCTTTTGTTGCAGGGTGAAAAGGTTGATGCCTTTAGCTCGATAGTTCACCGCGATAAGGCCTATGCACACGGCACCAAGATTGCTGGAAAGCTCAGAGAGTTGATACCGCGTCAGCAATTTGAGGTTCCGATTCAGGCGGCCGTTGGAGCCCGGATTATAGCTCGGGAGACTATCCGTGCGATTCGTAAGGACGTTCTTGCAAAGTGCTACGGCGGCGACATTTCGCGCAAGCGCAAGCTTCTAGAGAAGCAAAAAGAGGGCAAGAAGCGCATGAAGATGGTCGGCAGGGTAGAGGTCCCACAGGAAGCATTTATTTCGGCGCTTTCCTCTGAAGAGGTTTCAAAGGCAGAGAAGAAGAAGTAGTGCCTGGAGCTCTGCCCGATGGCTTGGATTGGCCCAGCAACAACTTGTTGCCGGCTTTGGATGATACCGAGAGAAGCTTCCACGCCTACGTACACATTCCATTTTGCACCGTGCGATGTGGCTACTGCGATTTCAATACCTATACCTCTAGCGAGCTCAACGGAGACCTCAAATCCGGTTTTCATGATCAACTAACGCTCGAAATTAGGCGCAGTAAAGACCTTCTGCAGCAATCGGGTTACCTCGCACGATCGCTCAATACTGTGTTCTTTGGAGGTGGCACACCCTCGCTATTCACCTCCCAACAGTTTGAAGTGGTTTTAGGGGAGCTGCGGGAAAACTTCGGTATCGATATTGATGCAGAAATAACAACAGAGGCCAATCCTGAGTCCACGAGCGTTGCGTTCTTAGCTGAGTTGGCAAATCTGGGAGTAAATCGGTTGAGCATGGGTGTCCAAAGCTTCGACGACGAGGTTCTTGCTGTTCTGGACCGGACTCACTCTAAGGATCACGTGGGCCCGCTGGTAGTTGCGGCCAAAGAGCTTGGCTATGAGGTCAGCATCGATCTCATCTATGGAGCACCAGGGGAAACAATTCAGAGCTGGGAGGCAACCCTCAACAGCGCTCTAGAACTAGACATTGATCACATCTCTGCATACTCACTCATCGTTGAACCCGGCACAAAGCTTGCCAGGCGGGTTTCAAAAGGCGAGGTTGCGCAAGTTGATGAGGATCTCAATGCCTCAAAATATGAACTAGCAACCGACCTGATTACTTCTAGTGGTCTGAATTGGTACGAAGTTTCGAACTGGGGGTTACCGTCAAGACACAACAGTGCTTATTGGGCCTCTCAAGACTGGTGGGGTTATGGTCCGGGTGCTCACTCGCACCTCGCTGGCAATAGATTCTGGAACTTAAAACACCCCACCAGCTACCAGGCAGCTTTGAAGTCAGGCTTTCCCGTTGCCGCTCGGGAGGAGCTGACGGCTCGGCAGCAATTGGAGGAGCAACTCATGCTCGGTCTGCGCAACCTAATCTGGGTGAGGATCTAAATCACTGCTGAGCGAGCTTGATGTTTCCGCAAAACTGGTCTCGGAATCTTTAGGTCGTGGACTTCTAACAATGGATAGGGATCGAATCCGAGTCACCCCGGCGGGCAGGCTTCTGGTTGACCGCATTGTGTTGGATTTTCTTAGCTAGTGGCTCATCTTTGTTTAGACTTGGCACTCAAGGTAGGTGAGTGCTAATGATTCCCGAAAGATCCCTGGATGTGCTTAGGGCAATTGTCCAAGACTTCATTTCATCGAACCAGCCCGTTGGGTCTAAGGCGCTGTTAGACCGCCATCCAATGGGAGTATCGGCCGCGACGATTCGAAACGACATGGCACTTTTGGAAGACGAGGAGCTGATAACAGCCCCGCACGCTTCATCGGGTCGAATCCCAACCGAGAAGGGCTACCGGCTCTTTGTTGATCGACTCGGGGATGTGAAGCCGCTTAGTTCTGCTGAGAGAAGCGCAATCGAAAGTTTTTTGGTTGGTGCAAGCGATCTGGATGATGTGGTTGAAAGAACGGCTCGCTCGCTTTCGCAGCTGACCAACACGCTGGCTCTGGTGCAGTATCCGTCGCTTGGAAAGAGCGCCGTGAGGCACATCGAGCTAATACCTATCAACGACAGTCGAATCTTGCTCATGTTGATCACCGACTCGGGTCGGGTTCAGCAGGTGATGATTGAGTGGAACAGCGAGATTGACCTCGAATTGGTTCAGGAAATTAGGGGTCGGCTAAATGGCATGTTGGCAGCGAGCCAGCTCTCCGAGGTTAGGGAAGCTCTAGATGAATTGGCAGAACAGTTCGCACCCAATCGCAGGGATTTTGTGCAGCGGGTTGTTTCGACGCTATTAGCCTTGGTTGATGCAAATAAGCAAGAGAAGCTCGTGGTCTCGGGTGCATCCAATTTGGTTCGACAAGACGGCGATTTCTCGGGAGAGCTGTCAAAGGTTTTAGAGGCGATTGAGGAACAAGTGGTTTTGATGCGTCTTTTGGATGAGTTGCATGCGGATGCTCACGGAGTGGGACTGCGCATCGGTTCCGAACTTGGTATCCAAGGTATTCAGAACACTTCTTTGGTCTTCACCGGCTATCAAAGTCGTGGCACTGAAGTCGCCAAGCTTGGAGTTCTGGGCCCAACCAGGATGGATTATTCCAACAATATTGCATCTGTGAGGGCCGTGGCCAGATACCTATCAAAAGCTTTGGAGGACAACTAGTTGGCAGACCACTATCAGGTCCTAGGGGTCGCTCGTTCCGCCTCGGAAGACGAGGTAAAAAAGGCCTATCGCAAATTGGCACGTGAGCTGCACCCGGACATTAATAAAAGCCCCGAAGCTCAAGAACGGTTCAAGCTTGTTACTCACGCTTACGAGGTGTTATCGGACCCCCAGTCTCGAGCCAGTTATGACCGCGGTGGAAATGAAGGCGTTGGCTTGGGTGACATCTTTGAGACCTTCTTCGGCGGCGGATCTGCAAGAGGTCCACAATCCAGGGCGCAGCGAGGCCAAGATGCGTTGCTCAGAGTTGATCTTTCGCTGCGAGAGGCAGTGTTTGGTGTCGAGAAGACTCTGACCATTGACACGGCAGTTATCTGTCCAGACTGCAACGGAAGTTGTTGCAAGCCTGGCACCAGCGCAAAGACTTGTGATATTTGCAGGGGATCGGGACAGATTCAGCGCCAGGTCCAATCGTTTATGGGAATGATGGTTACCACCGCTCCTTGTGGCAGCTGTCGTGGAACTGGAGAGGTGATTCCTGATCCATGTCAGAAGTGCAGGGCGCAGGGTCGGATTAGGGCGCAGCGCGATCTCGACCTGGAAATCCCAGCAGGTGTTTCGGATGGAATGCGATTGCATCTTTCCGGGCAGGGTGAGGTTGGCTTTGCTGGCGGGCCGGCAGGCGATATTTATCTCGAGGTACAGGTGGCTGCAGATGCAATCTTCGGCCGGGATGGCGATGACATAGTTGCGATCCTCGAGGTTCCAGTTGCCGATGCTGCGCTCGGGTTCACCAGTGAAATCGAGACTTTGGATGGTCCGCACTCGCTTGATGTGAGGGCTGGAGTTCAGCACGGTGAGGTGCTCACGATAAAGGGATTAGGCGCTCACAAAATAAGAGGCAGGGGACGGGGAGATTTGAGGATTGAGATCAAGGTGCTCACTCCAAATCGCCTAGATGGCAAGCAACGTGATCTTTTCAAAAAGATCAGGGAGTTGCATCAGGAGGACACTCCGAGGTTGGGCTCTCGACGAGTTCGGGGACGTTTTTAGTGCACTGGTTCTATGACGAGAGTGTCAATCAAAACTCTGAGACGATATCGAAGTCTGAGCTTGTGCATTTCAAATCGCTACGTATTATCAGAGGCGATCACATAGTGATTAGTTCAGGCAAAGGATTCGGTTTTGTGGCAGAGGTATTGGACCCTCTGACTGGCGGCATAAGTATCGGCGAGCGTCTTGATGCTGGCAACGGGCCAAGGTTTCATTTAGTTCAGGCAATTGCCAAGGGTGGCCGCGATGAATCTGCCTTGCAGTCCTGCAGCGAACTGGGGATAGCCAGCGCTACCGCCTTGCAGGCCGAGCGCTCGGTATCACGCTGGGACAGCAAGGTATTAAGAAATACTGAGCGCTGGCAGCAGATTGCCATCGCCACAATGAAGCAGTCACAGCAGCTGACCCTTCCTACTATCACCCATGCAGCATCGGTCGAAGACGTTGTGGCAAAGGGGGTAGCCCTGGTGTTGGACCCCAGGGCGAAGGAAGGAATTGCAGGAGTGCAGCAAAGCGCTGAGTACACGGTTGCCGTTGGGCCAGAGGGTGGGTTCAGCGAGGCTGAAGTTGAAGTACTGGTTGGCAAGGGGTTTCGGGCGGTTAGGTTGGGGGACTCGGTGCTTCGCACCTCGAACGCTGGGGTGGTCGCATTGGCCTGTTTACAACTTATTTCAGGTCGGCTGGGCAAGGACTTAGGATGAGAAAAGGAGGGTATTAGTTGGACTGTATTTTTTGCAAGATTGTTGCCGGGGAAATCGCTACTGAGTTGCTGTTTGAGACTGATCACGCAGTGGCGTTTAGGGACATAAACCCGCAAGCCGCGGTTCACATACTCGTGGTGCCAAAAACTCACTCTTCGGACATATCAAAACTTTCTGACTCGGCACAGTTGCTCGGGCTTTTTGACCTGATTCGTGAGGTTGCAGCATCACTAACCGACGGGCAATTCAGGCTGCAATTTAATACTGGCGAGCGTGAGGGGCAGTCTGTTTTTCACACTCACGCACATATTTTGAGCCAGCGGGCGGCTTAGTTGGCTCAGCTAAGTTTCACTGCTCCCGAGGTCGCGCTTCTAGACCTTTTAGGTCCACAGGACTCAATTCTTAGAAGTATCGAGCGTGAGATACCGGGGATCCGACTTCAGAACCGTGGTCACAACTTTTCAGTCGAGGGTGATGAGGAAAACACTGAACTTGCAAGGCAAGTGGTTATGCAGCTGGCCGAGTTGGTAGTTGCTGGTGTGGTTCCGGATTCCCGAAGCGTTCGTGAGACGGTTGCCATATTGAGCTCCACTTCGGAAACACCGGCCAAGATATTGGGTTCGGGCGCAGTAGTAACCCCGACAAAAACTGTTAGGGCCAAAACTCAGGGCCAAAAGAGATACCTCGAGGCCATTGACTCTTCGACGATAACCTTTGGCATTGGCCCTGCTGGGACAGGGAAGACCTACCTAGCGGTTGCCAAAGCAGTCAACGCTCTCTATGCAAAACAGGTCAGTCGAATTATTCTCACTCGGCCAGCGGTCGAGGCCGGCGAACGATTGGGATTCTTGCCGGGCACGCTTAGTGAAAAAATCGATCCCTACCTAAGGCCGCTGTTTGATGCCTTGCAGGAGATGTTGGAGCCTGACATTTTGGCGAAGCTTATGGAATCAAGCGTTATAGAGGTTGCACCGCTGGCATACATGCGTGGTCGAACGCTGAATGACAGCTTCGTTATCTTGGACGAGGCTCAAAACACAACTGGCGAGCAGATGAAGATGTTTCTAACAAGGCTTGGCTTTAATTCGAAGATGGTTATAACCGGGGACACAACCCAGGTTGATCTTCCCGGGGGGAAGTCTGGTCTGACCATAGCAAGCAGCATTCTGAGCGATGTTGACGGTTTGAAAATTGAGCGTCTAACCAGTAAGGACGTGGTTCGCCACGAACTGGTAACTCGAATTGTTGAGGCCTATGAAAGAGCGGGCTCAAGTTGAGTATTGAAATATCGAATGAATCTGAGGTGGCAATTGACACGCATCGGGTTCAAAACCTTGCGATGCATGCTAGAGACCATCTGAAGCTGCACCCAATGGTCGATGTTGGAATCATCTTCGTGGATGAAGCTCCGATGACCGATTTGCACATCAAGTGGATGGATGAACCTGGGCCAACCGATGTGCTCAGCTTTCCAATGGACGAGCTGAGGCCGGGCTCGGAGGAGTCATTGTCGCCAGAGGGAGTTCTGGGAGACATCGTGGTTTGCCCACAGGTTGCCTCGAGGCAAGCGGCCGTTGCAGGCCACGAGACCATAACCGAGATCTTGATGCTCGTCACCCACGGAATGCTTCATTTGGTCGGTTTTGACCACGCAGAGACGGAAGAAGAAAAACAGATGTTTGAGCTTCAGGCTCAGGTGCTGAAAACATTTTACGAATCAGAGCAGGTTTAGATTGAGTAAGCGCAGTGGCTTAGTGGTTCAGAGATTGAACTCCGTGGTCAAAAAGTTAGGGAACTAGTTGAAATCAGGCTTTGTAAGTTTTGTTGGACGTCCCAATGTAGGTAAGTCAACACTGACCAATGCAATAGTTGGTGAGAAGGTAGCCATAACGTCTTCAAAACCACAGACCACCCGCAAGGCCATAAGGGCGATTCACACCACTCCCGCAGGTCAGCTTGTGATTGTGGACACTCCGGGGCTTCATAAACCCAGAACGCTGCTGGGGCAGCGCCTAAACGACTTGGTTGGCAGCACGCTAGCCGAAGTTGATCTGATTGCATTTTGCTCACCGGCAAATGAGGCAATTGGCATTGGGGACAAAAAAATTGTTGGCGACATAGCTCTGATGAAAGCTCGCAAGATTGCGATTGTTACCAAGGCCGACACCGTCTCACGTGAGAAACTCGCTTTGCACCTGATGAGTGTCAGTGAGATCTATGACTGGGATGACATTATCCCGGTGTCGGCTGTCACCGGTGAGCAGCTAGATCACCTGGTGAATCTGCTGATTTCCAAGCTTCCAGAGGGGCCGATGCTTTATCCGGACGACATCCAGACCGAGGAGACAGACGAAGACCGAATCTGTGAGCTTGTTCGAGAGGCTGCGTTGGAGTTGGTCCGCGACGAGATGCCACATTCTCTCGCGGTTTCGCTCGATGAAATGGTTCAGGGGGAGCAAAAGCCCACCCTGCACATGTCGCTCTGGGTTGAGCGCGATAGCCAAAAGGGAATCGTCATTGGCAAGGGCGGTTCGATGTTGAAAACCATTGGAACCAAGGCTCGGATCGAGATTGAGAGCCTGCTTGGCCATCCAATCCACCTCGCTATTCAAGTCCGAATCGCAAAGGACTGGCAACGTGATGCCAAACAGATGGGGAAACTCGGTTTCTAGGGCTTGGCATTTTGAGTGCTAGCCTTACACAATGCGTTTGGCTCTTCTTCTTAGTGGCCGCGACGAGGCCTAGTTTCCGGCCCATCTCGTCGCGGAGCCAGCCTGCGGCCATTTTCCATTTAGCCAAAGAGAGAAAATGAAAGACCAACAAAAACCATCGCAAATGCCGTTTCAACGCTATCTGCCCTTTCATGACCAAATCAAGATTCCGAAGTTTCAGCGCAGTTGGCCAAGCAAGGTAATAACCAAGGCCCCCAGGTGGTGCGCGGTTGATCTGCGGGATGGGAATCAGGCACTTATTGACCCAATGAGCCCAGAGCGCAAGCTAGAGATGTTTAAGCTGCTAATTGGTATGGGCTACAAGGAGATTGAGGTTGGTTTTCCATCCGCCTCTCAAACCGACTTTGACTTTGTGAGACTGCTCATAGAAGACAACTGGATTCCTGAGGATGTAACAATCCAGGTCCTAACCCAGGCAAGAGATCATCTAATTGAGCGCACCTACGAATCAATTCGTGGAGCAAAGAGCGCGATCATGCACTTCTACAACTCAACGTCGATACTGCAGCGCCGAGTGGTTTTTGGCCAGGACAAGGAAGGCATCAAGGAGATTGCACTGGCTGCAGCCAGGAAGTGCCTAGAACTTGAGAAGACCGTCCCGGAGACCAGCGTCTACTACGAGTATTCGCCTGAGTCTTACACCGGAACAGAACTTGAGTATGCGGTCGAGGTTTGCAATGCCGTGGCGGCCATAATTAAGCCCACCCCAGAGCGCAAGCTGATTATTAATTTGCCGGCAACTGTTGAGATGATCACACCAAACATCTATGCCGACTCAATCGAGTGGATGAGCAATCATCTTGAACCAAGAGATTCGATAATTCTTTCTCTACACCCACATAACGATCGAGGAACTGCGGTGGCAGCGGCCGAACTGGGCTACATGGCTGGAGCCGACCGAATTGAGGGTTGCCTGTTTGGAAACGGTGAGAGAACCGGAAACGTCGATCTGGTGACGTTGGGCCTGAATCTATTTAGCCAGGGAATTGACCCGATGATTGATTTCAGTGACATCGATCAAATCAAGCGAACTGTTGAGTATTGCAACCAGCTCCCAGTTCCTGAACGCAGTCCTTACGGCGGAGATCTGGTCTATACCGCCTTCTCGGGATCTCACCAGGATGCAATCAAAAAGGGATTCGACCATCTCGAAGCCGATGCTGAAGCCGCCGGAATCAACGTTGACAAGTTCGCTTGGGCGGTACCTTATTTGCCGATTGATCCAAAAGATGTTGGTAGAAACTACGAGGCCGTCATCAGGGTGAACTCACAATCGGGCAAGGGCGGCGTGGCCTACCTACTGAAGACCGATCACTCGCTGGACCTTCCTAGAAAGCTCCAGATTGAATTTTCAAGAGTGGTTCAAGCCCACACCGACTCACTCGGCGGCGAGGTTACCTCGGACGAGCTTTGGCGGATCTTTCAAGACGAGTACCTGCCAGCCAGCCACGATGATCAAAAATGGGGACGTTTCGAACTCAAGAAGATGCGGACCGCTAGTGAGTTGGATGGCAGTCTTGAGCTCGAGGTTGTCCTAAGGGATGGCAAGGGTGAATTCAGCGCAGTTGGATTGGGCAATGGTCCGATAAGTGCCTTCATTGCCGTGCTCGCAGGACGCGGTCAAGATCTAAGGCTGCTGGACTATGTGGAGCACACGCTATCAGCGGGTGGGGACGCACTTGCAGCGGCCTACATCGAACTCGAGGTTGCAGGCAAAAACCTATGGGGTGTTGGCATTGACGGAGATATCGCTACCGCCTCACTGAAAGCTCTTATTTCAGCTGTAAACCGAAGCGCTCGCTAGCCTCAGCGATTTTTACCTCTAAGTTGCAATACTTGAGCAATGCCCCACTATCGTGACGAAGGAATCGTGCTTCGCACCCACAAGCTAGGTGAAGTCGACCGAATAGTGACCGTGCTTACCAAGAACCACGGCCAAATCCGGGCGGTGGCTAAGGGAGTGCGCAAGACCAGCTCTCGTTTTGGTGCCCGATTAGAGCCCTTTATGGTTGCGGATTTGCAGCTCTTCGAGGGTAAAAACCTGGACACAATTTCGCAGGCAGAACAGCTCGCCAACTATGGCAGCAGCGTGGTTTCCAATTATCCAAAATACACCGCGGGCACTGCCATCTTGGAGGCAGCAGAGCGACTAACTCGCGAAAGTTCGAGTTCCCAGCATTACCTTCTGGTGGTGGGTGCGATTAGGACTCTAGCCAATTTTGAAGAGCGCGCAGACCAGGTTTTGGACAGCTATCTGCTTCGTTCACTTTCCATATCGGGTTGGGTGCCATCTTTGAACAGCTGTCACACCTGCGGCAACGATCCGACCTTCTTCTCAACCCACTCCGGAGCGGTGAGCTGCCAAAGTTGTCAGTTAGCTGGAGCGGTCAACGTCGGTATTTCAGGAATTGCGCACATGAGGGCTCTGCTCGCGGGTGAATGGGATAAATCGCGGGAAACACCTGAAGCGGATCGGGCGCGGGTAAGCGGTGTGATTGCTGCATATTTGCAGTGGCAATTGGAACGCGGTCTAAAGTCTTTGCAGCATGTGGAGCGAGCATGACGGAACTATTTGAAGCTGGTCGGAAAGCGCCTGATTTTAGAAGCGTTCCAAAACACATTGCAATTGTCATGGACGGCAATGGCCGCTGGGCAAATGAGCGAGGACTGAAAAGAACCGAGGGTCACCGCGCAGGCGAGCAGGCGCTGCTGGAGGTTGTAGCGGGCGCAATTGAAGCTGGCGTGACGCACCTCACCGCCTACGCCTTCTCGACTGAAAACTGGAAGCGGTCTCCAGATGAAGTCAGATTTCTGATGGGCTATAACAAGGACGTGCTTCGAAGGCGCAGGGACCTGCTAAGTGAGTGGGACGTCAGGGTTCGCTGGTCTGGTACAAAGCGAAAGCTATGGCCTTCCGTAATCCATGAGCTAGCCGAAGCCGAACGCCTCACAACTAATAACAAGGGTTTGACCCTGACCATGGCAGTGAATTATGGGGGACGCCAGGAAATATTGGATGCGATAAATCGGCTAGCCGAAAAGATTGCCATTGGAAAAATAAGGCCGGGAAGCATTACCGAAAAAACACTAGCTCGTGAGCTATACGTTCCAGAGTTACCGGACGTCGATTTGTTTCTGAGATCATCTGGGGAGCACCGCTCGAGTAACTTCCTGCCCTGGCAGTCGACCTACGCCGAGTATCTTTTTTTGGACAAGTTTTGGCCCGATTTCACCAGAGAGACGCTGTGGGATGCGATTTCCGAGTATCAGAACCGTCAGCGACGCTTCGGAGCAGCGGTCGATGCCCCGCTAAACTAAAGGCTTTAGAGCTCAAGGCTGTTCGGAGAACAATGGCAAACCAAAAACTTGATCAGGTAATCTCTCTTGCAAAGCGCAGAGGCTTTGTATTTCAGGCCGGGGAGATCTATGGCGGTTCTCGGTCTGCCTGGGACTATGGTCCCCTGGGCGTTGAACTCAAGGAAAACATCAAGCGACAATGGTGGCAATCCATGGTTTCCGGTCGTGACGACGTTGTTGGGCTTGACAGCTCGATTATCTTGCCCAGGAAGGTATGGGAGGCATCTGGTCACGTTGAGGCATTTGTTGATCCCCTTATTGAGTGCACCTCCTGTCACAAACGTTTCAGGGCCGACCACCTTGAGGAGGCCTTCGAAGAAAAGAAAAATCGCCCACCAGCTTCGATGGCCGAAATTCCATGCCCTAACTGCGGCAATAAGGAGATTTGGACAGAGCCCAAGAGTTTCAATGGGCTTTTGAAAACCTCGCTCGGTCCCGTTGAGGACGAAAGCGGTATGCACTACCTCAGGCCGGAAACAGCCCAGGGGATATTTGTGAATTTCAACAACGTGCTAAACGCCTCGAGAATGAAGCCGCCATTTGGCATTGGGCAGATGGGTAAGAGCTTCCGTAATGAAATTACGCCGGGAAACTTTATTTTCCGCACTCGTGAGTTTGAGCAGATGGAGATGGAGTTCTTCGTAAAGCCGGGAGAAGACGAGCAGTGGCACGACTACTGGATTCAGGAACGGCTGAACTGGTACCTAGACCTTGGTATCTCCAAGGACAACCTGAGGCTTTTTGATCACCCCAAAGAGAAACTCTCTCACTACTCAAAACGCACCGTGGACATCGAGTATCGCTTCGGTTTCCAGGGAAGTGAGTTTGGGGAACTCGAGGGGGTTGCGAATCGGACCGACTTTGATTTGCGCACTCACTCTGAGGCGTCCGGGGTCGACCTTAGTTACTTCGATCCAGCTGAGGAGAAGCGCTGGACACCCTTTGTCATTGAGCCAGCAGCTGGGCTAACCAGGTCGCTTATGGCATTTATGGTGGATGCCTACTTCGAAGATGAGGCGCCTAACTCTAAGGGTGGGGTTGACACCAGAACCGTATTGCGCTTGGACCGCAGGCTTAGCCCGGTTAAGGCAGCGATTTTGCCGCTTAGCCGCAATGAAGAGTTGAACCCTATTGCCAGAGACCTAAGCGGTGAACTGAGAAAGGTCTGGAATGTGGAGTTTGACGACTCTGGGGCCATCGGGCGTCGCTACCGCAGACAGGATGAGATCGGCACTCCGTTTTGCATCACCGTCGACTTTGAGACACCTGGCGACCAGGCTGTGACCATCCGGGAGCGTGACAGCATGACTCAGGAGCGCGTCTCGCTATCGCAGGTGAAGGCATACCTTTTTGAGAGACTGAACGGCTAGCTTGGCTCTAAAGTACGGAAACTTAGACATCAAGGTGCCGGTCGTGCTGGCTCCGATGGCTGGCATTACCAACACCGCATACAGAAGACTCTGCCGTGAGTACGGCGGCGGTCTTTACGTTAGTGAAATGATCACCTCGCGCGCGTTGGTGGAGCGAACAGCTGAATCGATGCGACTGATTTCACATCACGAGAGTGAAGAGATTCGTTCGGTGCAGCTCTACGGGGTTGACCCAAAGACCATTTCAGAGGCTGTCACGATGCTTGTTGCCGAAGACAGAGCCGACCACATTGATTTGAACTTCGGTTGTCCAGTACCCAAGGTGACTCGTAAGGGTGGTGGAGCAGCTTTGCCTTGGAAGTCTGACCTTTTTGCCTCGATCGTTAAAGCGGCTGTTTTGGCTGCCGGCACAACTCCAGTGACAGTAAAGATGCGAAAGGGCATCGACGACGAGCACCTCACTTTTTTAGATGCTGGCAAGGCAGCGCGTGATGCAGGAGTTGTCGCCGTTGCTTTGCACGGCAGAACTGCGGAGCAGTATTACTCGGGTCAGGCGGACTGGGATGCTATAGCTCAGCTGAGACAAGCACTGCCCGATGTTCAGGTTCTCGGTAATGGTGACATCTGGTCGGCGGGGGACGCGGTGGCCATGATGCAGCAAACCGGTGTTGATGGGGTTGTAGTCGGCAGGGGCTGCCTGGGTCGACCATGGCTTTTCTCTGATCTTGAAAAGGCCGTTACCAAGTACTTGGCTGGACAGGACTACACGGAGATTGACTACGCTATGCCGTCTCTAGGCGAGGTTTCACAAGGGTTTTTAAGACACCTTGAGCTATCGATTGAGTTTTTTGAGGATGAGGGGCGGGCGTGCAGAGACATCCGCAAGCACGTTGCTTGGTATTTCAAGGGTTACCCGGTTGGTGGAGAGTTCCGCGCAAGGCTAGCTCAAGTGGAATCAATCCAACACGCAAGAGACTTGCTAGCAGAACTTGACGCCGATATTGGTTTCCCAGGCGAAGAGGCTGAGGGTCCGCGCGGAAGACTGGGCTCGAGTAAGTCTTGTGCTCTGCCGGAAAACTGGCTTGTTTCAAGACAGTTGAGCGAAGAACACCGGGCGTCACTGAGCCTTGCCGAGCTTTCGGTTTCAGGGGGCTAGGTGATGAATCACAAGGTAACCAACGAACCCGATTACAAGGAATTTGACCGGGAGCGATTTGTGCCGCAGGCACGCTCTCAAATGCCGGCACGTGGTGAATTTGCAAGGGACCGGGCTCGCGTATTGCATTCGGCGGCATTTCGAAAGTTAAGTGCGAAAACTCAGGTTTTGTCTCCCACCTCTGGTGATTTCGCTCGGACTCGGCTAACCCACTCGCTCGAGGTCGCCCAGGTTGGCAGGGAATTGGCGAATGCCCTTTCCATCGATCCAGACCTTGTCGATATGGCCTGTCTCGCTCATGACCTTGGCCATCCGCCTTTCGGGCACAATGGCGAATCGGCTTTGAACTTCTGGGCCGCAGACATTGGTGGCTTTGAGGGCAATGCTCAAACCTTTCGCATTTTGACCCGACTGGAAACCAAGATCTACGATGACCGCGGTAACTCTCGGGGGTTAAACCTCACCAGAGCATCGCTTGATGCGGCGACCAAGTATCCCTGGACACTCAAGCGTGCTTCTGAATTTGGAAGTATCACCAAGTTTGGGGTTTATGAGGACGATCTTGAAGTCTTCAACTGGATGCGTCAAGACGCTCCCGAGGGAGCAAAGTGCGTTGAGGCACAGATCATGGACTTTGCAGATGACGTGGCCTATTCGGTTCACGATTTTGAGGATGCCATAGTCGAGGGATTATTGGACCCAAGCGTGTTGTCAGACCCTCAGGCTCATGAAGCGTTGCTGGAAGAAATTGGTAAATGGTCAGATGGCTTATTGGCAAAAGTGGAGCTTGAGGAGGCTTTGACTCAGCTTCAACAGTCTCCACATTGGCTATACAGCTTCGATGGCTCGCCCCGACAAATTGCCCAGTTGAAGAACCTTGCTAGCGATCTCATCGGGTCTTTTGTGGCTCGAACCACAGAGTCAATCCTGGAGAATGCTTCGAAGTCCAAGCTCACCCGCTACCACGCCGGGGTCATCATTCCCGGGAGGGTAAAAAGTGAGATTGCGGTCTTGAAGGGCATAGTGGCGGCGAGCGTCATGACTCATGGGGACAGGCAACCGTTCTACGAGCGTCAGCGAGTACTGCTTATTGAATTGGCCGACATTCTTCTAGAGAAAAACGGACTCGAGCTTGACTCAATAAGTCTTGATGCGTGGCACCGGGCCAGCTCTGAACAGGCCAAGAGGCGCGTGATTGTCGATCAGGTAGCGTCACTCACAGATCCCGCTGCAATCACCCTGCATGCCAAGCTGAAGTCTTAGGATTTGAGCATGCCGGGAAGAGTTCGACAGTCAGACATCGAAGATCTCAAGGCGAAGGCCGATATCGTTGAGGTGGTTGGTTCATACATCAGCCTCAAGACTGCATCCGGCGGTTCGTTCAAAGGTCTTTGTCCATTCCATGGAGAAAAAACTCCCAGCTTTAACGTGAGAGCAAATCCAGCCTTCTACCACTGCTTTGGATGCGGTGTTGGGGGAGACGTTTATAAGTTCATCCAGGAGATTGAGTCCCTAAGTTTCATGGATGCCGTCGAAAAACTTGCTCAGAAATACAACTTTGCTCTGAGTTATGAGGAGGGCGGGGAAGACACCTCATCCAGGTCCCGCATTTTGGCGCTAAACGCGGTAGCAGCCCAGTTCTACCAGTCCGAGCTTGCCGGTGAGGAGGGTGTTATAGCCAGGGACTTCCTGGTTTCAAGGGGCTTTGATGCAGCGAGCGCGAATCAATTTGGAATCGGCTACGCACCAAAGGGTTGGCAAAACCTAATCAATCACGCAGGTGCCAAGGGTTATGAACTCAAGGAGCTGGTTTTGGCCGGGCTTGCTATGGAGTCTGAGAAGGGCGGTTACGACCGCTTCAGGGGTCGCGTGCTTTGGCCCATCAGGGATGCAAATTCTCAGGTATTGGGTTTTGGGGCGAGAAAGCTCTATGAAGACGACCAGGGACCGAAGTATCTGAACACTCCCGAGACACCCGTGTATCACAAGTCTGGTGTGCTTTATGGTCTGGATTTGGCCCGTAAGGACATCGTAAAAAAGCGTGAGGTGGTCGTGGTTGAGGGCTATACCGATGTCATGGCATGTCACCTCGCTGGTTTCCAAACCGCTGTGGCGACCTGTGGCACGGCATTTGGTGAGGAACACATCAGACTTATCAACCGATTACTCGGGCAGTCTCCGGATCCGGCAAGTGTGATCTTTACCTTTGATCCCGATGTTGCTGGCCAAAAGGCGGCGCTTAAGGTTTATGGCGACAGCAGTAAGTTCAACGCGCTCACATTTGTGGCCACCGGTCCCGATGGCTTAGATCCAGCGGACCTTCGCCAGCAGCGCGGTGACGGTGCCATCTTGCAAATGTTGGAGGCAAAGAAGCCCCTGTTCGAGTTTGTGATCCGGCACCGAATAGCCCAATTCAGCTTGGCGGACCTTGATAGTCGGGTCGCAGCCGCAAGATCGGCGTCCTCTGTTGTCGCACAGATCTCTGACCCGGCTTTGAGAACTGGTTACACCAAGCAGCTTGCGGATTGGGTCTCTCTCGATGCTGCAGATGTTGCTCGCTTGGTTCAGGGAGACCAGAGGGCTGCGGTTCAGCAAAGTGTCGAGCCGATGCGACAGGCGGGAACTTCGAAACCAATACCAGATGGGCCACAGGGCAAATTCGAACGCCAGGTTCTGGAGGTGCTGCTGCAGCGTCCCGAAAGCTTTAGGTTCGACCAGTTGCAGCGAATGGCCGCCTCTGGATTCACTACCGCCCAGTACCAGTCAGTGCTAGAGACCGCTGTCAGTCTTGGTGACTCGCTAAGTGATTCAGGCTTTTCAAATTTGCTTGCGACAAGAGTTGATGAATCGCTACTGGATTTGGTGAGGCGGCTGTCGCTTGCCGCTCTGCCTGCAACCGGAGATGAGGAGCTATCGAAATACTGCAGGGGTGTTGTGAAGGGCGCCGTCTTGCAGGCATTAAACCAAGAGAAAATTGACCTAATGGCAGCACTGAGAAGAATTGATCCGGATCTAAACCCGGAGGCCCAAAGCGCGATTTCCCTGCAATTGGTGGAATTGGAATCGGAGCGCAGAGCGCTTATGAAGCTTTAGAAATTTATAATGTTTGATGGCGCTAAGGCGCTCTCGGTGCTCAATTGGCAGAGCACCGGTTGTTAACCGATAGGTTCTTGGTTCGAGTCCAAGCCGGGGAGCTCTAATTGGGAGAGAAATGGCAAAGCCCGTTGTTTCTACAGCTCTCTCTGTGGCCATAGCCACTGGCCTTTACGGAGTCTCCTTCGGGGCAATCGGAGTAGCCGCCGGTTTAGATGTTTTGTCCGTAATGCTGTTGTCTTTGCTGATGTTTTCCGGTGCAAGTCAGTTTGCATTTGTAGGCGTGATCGCCGCCGGGGGAGCGCCCGTCACAGCAATTGCAACGGCGTGGCTAATGGGGGTTCGGAACTCCTTTTATGCACTTCGCTTGGCACCTGAGTTTGAGCCTCGGGGACTCATGCGAGTCTTGCAAGCGCAGCTAACCATTGATGAGTCAAATGCGGTGAGCATGGCGCAGCAAAATCGCGAGGATTCAAAGCTTGGATTTTGGCTGACCGGTGTTGGTGTATTTGTCTTTTGGAACACCGCAACATTTCTGGGAGCGCTGGGTGGCAATCTAATTGGTTCGGTTGAAGCTTGGGGCTTAGATGCCGCTGCTGCTGCGGCGTTTTTGGGACTGCTTTGGCCAAGGCTCAGAGAAAACCTCTGGTTGGCGTTTCTAGGGGTTGGTGTGGCACTAGCTTCGGTTCCCTTCGTTCCGGCTGGCATTCCAGTTTTGCTGGCGGCAGCTGTGGCGCTGGTTCCTCTGGGGAGGTCTAGGTGATCCTCACAGTTGTGCTGGCCTCGCTTGCCGTCTACTCCTGGAAATTGCTGGGATATCTGGTCCCATCGAAGTTCATTTCACCTTGGATTCGGGGATTCTCTGACCGGGTAACCATTACCTTGCTTGCGGCTTTAGTTGGGCTTCAAGGGGTCGCGGTCGGGAGCACTTTGCAATTGGATGCCAGATTCCCGGCGCTAGTTGTTGCTGCATTTTTGCTTTGGCTCCGGGTTCCCTACATTCTCGTTGTCCTGGCCGGTGCAGTCACTGCCGCCGGGTTGCGCTATCTAGGGTTCTAGAAACTCTATGCCGGGGGTCCAAATCAGTCCCTTGGTTCCCCAGCCAGCCCTTTCGATCGCCTCTTTGGCAAGTTTGGCGTTCTTGGAATCCAACCTGTCGATATAGAGAGTTCCGTTTAGGTGGTCATACTCGTGCTGAAAGATTCTTGCCAGCCACCCGAAGGCTTCGATTTCGTATTCTTTGCCCTGCAGGTTGGTTGCAGTTAGCAGAGCGCTGTCAGACCGCTTTAGCGGAAAACGCTCGGCTGGGACCGAAAGACAACCCTCGGACTCGGTTTCTGGGTCCGGATCCTTATCGTCATAGCTGTCAAACCGAAGCGTGGGGTTAATTGCCACGTCTCGGTAAATTCCAGATTCGTCCTCCCAGTCAAAGACAAATAACCTCAATGGAATGCCAATTTGAGGAGCTGCAAGCCCAACACCCGGGGCTTGGTCCATGGTCTCAAACATGTCTGACACCAGATCTCTGATGTAGTCAGTAATCTCAATCACCGGTTGAGCGGGACTGTGAAGTACCGGGTCTCCAGTAATGACGATGTCTCTCAAGCTCACGAGAACAATCTACTGAATCTTCCAAGGTGCGTGGTCTAAGATTTGGGGGGTCTTTAGGGGCGTCAGGAGAGTTGTTGAGTTCACCCGATTTTTTGCGGTTGTTGGCAATTGGGTTAGCAATTGCTGGGGCTGTGTTTCTGGCCCTGGGAGCTCAGTTTCAGAACGATGCTGTGACTAAGCATCATGCTCCCAATCAACCAAGAGTAGGTTCGCTGCATATCAGGCAGATATTGGATTTGCTCCGGCGGCCTCGTTGGCTTACCGGAACCACCTTTCTAGTCCTAGCAATTATCTTCCAACTCGCAGCTCTTTCCTTGGCTCCACTGATTGTGGTGCAGCCAATTGGAGCTGTGGCACTGATAATCACCTCATTGCTGAACGCGCGGATCTATCACGTTCGACTCGACAAGAGGACTTTGATAGCAATTGCAATCACCATGCTTGGGGTGGGCGGGTTTGTGACATCTGCAGCAGCTGGAGCCACACAGGTAGAGATAAGTGATGCCAAGCTGCTGCAGGTGGTTTTTGTCATGTCTGGCTTTATTGTTCTGTTCGGGCTGCTGTTCTTTTTTTCAAAGGGGAGGGTTGGCCCGCTGGAATATATTCGGCGCTGGCATCCTCTACGGCTTTGTGGCGTCTTTGGCCAAGGTGGTTATCGGTCGTGTCTCGCAGGGCGATTATGACCTTCTCACCCTTTTGGCGGTTGGTGCTCTGGTTGGAGCAACGGCGCTTGGTGGTTGGTTTGTTCAAAATGCCTACGCTTCGGGACCCCCAGATCTTGTGATCGCTGGGTTGACGGTTGTGGATCCGGCAGTTGCGGTGGTAATTGCAATCGTGATTCTTGGCGAGGTTGATGAGGCCTCGGTTTCTGAGGTCGCAGCTTTTAGCGTGGCGGGAGCTATTGCAATGGCGGGAGTCTTTATGCTTTCCCGAGTGCATCCGCAGTTGGCAAACGACAAGGGTTCAGATGACTAGGCCGCTAAAGATCGTTATTGCCTGCGATACATTTTCCCCAAATATCAACGGTGCTGCGCGCTTTGCAGAACGTTTGGCTGGCGGTCTGGTGCGAAACGGTCACCAGGTTCACATCATTGTTGGCTCGCACGATGAATCGGCTGGCCCTCGTATTGAACAGCACGATGGTGTTGAAATGATGGTTCACCGGCTAAAGAGCATCAAGTTGCCACAACATAAATCCCAAAGAATGACAAACCCCTTTGGTATGACCGGACAGATCAAGAAGATTTTGCGAGAGATTCAACCGGATGCCATTCACATCCAGTCTCACCTCGTAGTTGGCAGGTTTACTTTGCGTGCGGCAAGGGGCACCAGCGCTCAGCTGTTAGCAACCAATCACGTGATGCCGGAGAACCTTCTGAAGTATGAGGAAGTTTCCGAAGTGCGGGCACCGAATTGCCACCGCCATTTTTTGGTGGGATTCGGGCAGGATGCTAAAGAGGGTCTCCACTGTCACCACTCCCACCCGCAGAGCAGCAGATCTTCTAGAGGGCTCTGCAAAGCTAAGTGATGTGTTGGCCATCAGTTGCGGTATCGACGCTTCTAGGTTTGCAAACCAGACTCCCACTCAAAATCAGGACCCGGTCGCGCTGTTTCTGGGTCGTTTGGATGACGAGAAGAGGATCAACATCCTGTTGGAGGCAGTTGCTTCAATTCAGGACCATAAGAATCTTGGTGGTAGAACTTGTTGGCGATGGCAGTGAGCGCGAAAACCTAATTTCTCAGGCTGCCGCGCTGGGTATTTCTGACCGAGTGAAGTTTCTCGGACATGTTTTAGACGAGGAGCTGGCCGGTATCTATGAGCGCTGCACGGTGTTTGTAATGCCATCAATTGCCGAACTGCAGTCGATAGCGACCATGGAGGCGATGGCCTCGGGACGTCCAGTGGTAGGAGCGGACGCGATGGCTTTGCCGCACCTGGTTCACGATGGCGATACTGGCTACCTTTTTGAACCCGACAATGCAAGCGATCTCGCTGCCAAATTACGTTTAGTAATTGAAGCCGACCTCGGTCGAACTCCAACGACTCAGTGAGAATTCGTTGCACCTGATTCAACTTCACGACATCGCGCGCACGGTGAAGATTTTTGAAGATCTGTACGCGGCGGGTGAACAATGCCCACCACGATGGATAACGAAGCGTCGTATTTCTGCCACTACGGCTACCAGATTCCGTTCGTGAGCGATTGCAAACCTGGAGAAGCGAGGCAAGTGGCGCTGCGTAGAATGGCGGAGGGGAATTCGTCATGAGGCGCGTGGGCGCTTCGATGATGCCAGAGATCGCTTCGGCGAGGTTCGTGCTGAAGTTCGAGAGCAGTTCAATGAAATCAAGTCAGAGGTCTCAGAGGCTGCCAAGAGATTGCGCAGAAAAGATTAGCCACATCTAGTTTGCGGAAAGTCGCCCTGACAATGGCGCCAGGCTCAACACGAACATCAAAAAGGTGCGTATTATTTGCTCAAGACTCATCGGCGGTGTTTCGCCGATGCACGAAGGCGAAAGAGCGAAGATGATCAGAACGCCCATGGCTAGCCCACTATCCCACCGAGGTACCAAAGACCGTTGATAACGATGGTCTGAATAATCTCCCAGAGTTATTGACCGCGGCGGCGGCCACAGTATGCAAAGCAAACCGTTTACGCAGGTGATGCCAAACGGCATGAATTTGTTCTTTGTCTTGCCGCCCAAATTGACAAGCATGTTGACCACTTCGCAGCATATTTGCGCGAAAGTCTTGGTCTAAAAAGCAGGGGACCGGGTCGCGGTCCAGATGCCAAACTGTCTTGCCTACCCAATTGTTGCCTTGCAGTTTTAAGGCTGGCTTGGTTTTGCGGGAATACCAATCCGCTATACACAGCCTCTGAGATGACCCACCAGTTTTCCGACTCCGGGGCAGTCGCTCTAATCGTTAGCGACATGTTTGCCGATCGCTTGCCAGAGGTTTTGCCAAATACGGACATCAAGAACGTGGTGACGGTCAAGATTTCGGAGTTCTTCCCACCAGTTGTTGCTGGCGTAATTCGCTTGGTTCAGCGTTACTGGAGCAAGTCTCTACCTAAGATCACTGTCCCGCACACCTGGTTCCAGTCAGCGCTAGTCGAGGGCAAGAAGGCCAGGGACGAATCACTGGCGGCTAGGTATCTTGATGGAGTTGGGCCCGACTCGGTGGCGGCACTGCAGTACACGGGTGGCACAACAGGCGTTTCAAAGGGAGCAATGCTCTCGCATGGAAACTTGGTCACCAATACTCTGCAGATGATTGCTCACAGTGGTGACGGCATGCGGGCCGGCAAGGAGATAGTCCTTACTGCACTTCCGCTGTACCACATCTTCGCCTTCACGGTTAACTTGCTTGGTTTCTATCACAACGGCGCGAGAAACATCATCGTTCCCTCCCCAAGGCCCCCAAGCAATCTCCGAAGAGCCTTTGACAACTACAAGGTCACCTGGCTCAGCGGTGTAAACACTTTGTTCAACGCGCTTCTAAACGAGCGCTGGTTCCAGGACTCACCCCCAAAGCACCTGCACGCTTCAGCTGCCGGTGGAATGGCACTGCAGGCATCGGTTGCAGAGCGCTGGCGAGCACTCACGGGAACTCCAATTGTTGAGGGCTACGGCCTAACCGAGTCTTCTCCGGTTTTGACCTTCAACCCGCTAACAGGTTTGGCAAAGGATGGAACCATAGGCATTCCGGTGCCGTCCACCGATGTGAAGTGCGTTGATGAAAACGGTAATGAGGTTCCAGTTGGTGAGGCCGGCGAAATCATCGCACGCGGTCCACAGATCATGCTCGGTTACTGGCAGCGCCCCGAGGACTCCAAGACTGCCCTGCAGGATGGTTGGCTACGCACCGGCGACATCGCCCAGATGGATGCCGACGGCTACTTCACAATTGTTGACCGCAAGAAGGACATGATCTTGGTCAGCGGCTTCAATGTCTATCCCAACGAGGTTGAGGAGCAGATCGCAGCGGTTCCCGGTGTGCTTGAGGTGGGCGTGATCGGTGTTCCGGATGAGAAGAGTGGTGAGAAGGTTCAGGCCTATGTGGTCACCACTTTGCCTGCCCCTTCAGCCGAAGACATCATTGCGCAGTGTCGCCTGAATCTTTCGGCCTACAAGATCCCACAATCGATCACTTTTGTTGACGAGCTTCCAAAGAGCCCAATTGGCAAGATTCTTCGTCGTGAGCTACGCGCTGGAGCACTTGCTTCCGTCGCATCAACCGGCAGTAACAAGAAGGGGGAGTAGTCATGCGATCAATGTTGATTCTTGCTGCAGAGACTGCCAATGAGGCAACAGTTGTAAATGAGTTCGAACAGACATTGCTTCGCATATTCATTTTGGTCATCATGTTTGGTCTCGGTGCTGGACTCACTCCAAAGGACTTTGGTCTGGCGCTCAAGCGCCCCTACGGTCTGATTATTGGTTGGGTAACCCAGTTTGGAATTATGCCGCTCACCGTTTACCTACTGGTGGTGACAGTGCTGTTCCAGTTCTCACCCCCGGAAGAGGTTATCTACATCGCACTTGGTGCATTGATTATGGGTAGCGTGCCTGCCGGTACGACCTCAAACCTCTTCACCTACTTTTCCAAGGGAAACCTCGCCCTCAGTGTGACCATGACCGTCAATTCGACTCTGTGGGCTTTCATCATGACCCCGCTGGCGATTGTGTTCTACTCCAACCTGCTGGGTCTAGACGAGTCGCTGCAAGTTCCTCCGGGAGAACTGATTACAGTAATTGTTGGACTAATCATCCCGGTTGGACTGGGCATGCTGGTTCGACGTTTAAGCAGCAACATTGGTGCCGTTCTGGAGCTTGTCGGTGGCGTATTTGGCGTCATCTTCATCCCGTTCCTAATCATCATTTGGGTGCCAAGAAACTGGCAGTTGCTACTCACCACCGATTGGCCCACCTATGCGGTTGCAATCGCCATGGGAATAGTTGGCATGACTGTTGCCTATCTGTTTGCAAAGCTCTTGCGATTGCATCCAATGAATGCCAGGACCATCGCCTTGGAGACCGGTATCAACAACGGACCACTGGCGATTGCGGTCATTGTTGCGGTTTACATAGACAGTCCTGGACTGGACGAGATTCTTCTCGTCCCAGCCCTTTACTCGCTATTCATCGTGCTCATTTCAACCCTTGTGACGCTGGTGTTTAGAAGGGCGAACCTGGCTGCAGAGCAGAAGATCCCTAATCTGCTCTAGTGACATCAATGCTTTGACCGAGCACCGGGTTTGACGCCTGGCGCTTGGCTAAGCTTGTCTTTGGTTGGGGGCGTTAGCTCAGCCGGTTAGAGCAGCGGACTCATAATCCGTCGGTCGCGGGTTCGAGTCCCGCACGCCCCACTTCAGGGGTATCTCTTTGGCTACCGCATAGTTTTGCGTTCTCTGAGAACTCCGAGCTCGAATGACGTGAATGCTACGAGACTTGTCGCCAGCAGCGGAAGCACGAAGCTAAGCATCACCCCATTGAATCCAACTGCGGCGTCGTGACCGGTTGAATCCAAGATCAAATAGGCGGTGTAAGAGACATAAAGTGCAAGAAATACTGCACCCTCCCATCTGGCAATGACAAACCCAGTAAAGGCAATTGGCAGAAGCGCCAGCGCAGCTGCGAGCATAAGTGGGAGGTCTATTGCAATCACTGCAGTTGCAATTGGTATGCCATCTCCAAAGAGCATTGCTGGTATCCCAAGGACCAATCCGATGTTGAAAAGATTGCTTCCAACAATATTCCCAACCGCCATATCTGTTTCGCCCTTTCGAATGGCGACAATCGCGGTTGCAAGCTCTGGCAGCGATGTTCCTATTGCCACAACCGTTAGTCCAATCACGAGGCTGCCGACTCCAAGTGCGGTTGCTATGTTGACCGCTCCAACAACTAGTAGTTGCGAGCCCGCAATAAGAATCCCGATACCAGCCAGTAACAGCAGAATCGCCAACCAAAGTGAGACCGGCTTGCTATTGAGTGGCATGGACTCTGGTTGTTCGATGGACCCTGCCACCTCGCGCTTGCCAATCGCGATGCTTGCGACCGCATGAAGTGCGACTACCCCAAACAACAGAAGGCCATCAGAAAAACTCAGTACGCCATCAAGACTTAGGAAAAGCATTAGCAGCGAAAGAGCAAGCATTATGGGTATGTCAAACCGAACCAGCTGGCGCTTTATCACCAACGGGGTTAGCAATGCCGCCACGCCAAGGATTAGCAGAATGTTTGCGATGTTGCTGCCGATTACGTTTCCAACCGCCAGGTCGGGCTCACCGTTTAGAACGGCGCCAACAGATACCGCAAGTTCAGGAGCCGAGGTTGCGGCGGAAACCACAACCAGTCCGATAACAAGTGGTGAAATTCCTGCTCTGGATGCCAAGGTTCCAGCTCCGCGCACCAGCGCCTCACCACCGGCAATCAGCAATGCTAGGCCAGCGATAACCAACATGACGTCTAGGGGGTTCACAGCCCTAATTTAGGGGGACTGGTGAGCTTGGAAGGGCACTAGAAGAGCACTTTGACCTTACTCACAGGAAACTATGGGAGGAGCCTTGCGATGACGTCTCTGATTGAAATAACGTGCTGTTTGCCATCTTTGTCATTCACGATAGCTAACTGCACTCCTGCGGCCTTCATCTTTTCTAGCATCTCGTAGACGGGAGTTTGACTTTCGACCAGGAAGCAGGGCCGCATGAAGCCCCTGATTGGTGTTCCAGGGTCCGAGGTCAAAGTGTCTCTAACGTGAACCACGTGAGAGAGAGACCCGTTTTCATCCCGAACCAATATGCGTAGTCGACCAGTTTGCTGAGATGTCTCGTGAACGTCCCTAACCGTTGCATCCATAGGAACTGATGTTGCGACTCTGGTCTTTGTGACCATGTCGCCCGCCGTAATCTCCTGAAGCCTGATTGCCTCTGAAATCTGAGACTGAAGCTCCGGATCTAGGACCCCAAGCTTGGCAGAGTGTTCAACTAGCTGGGCTATTGTTGCGGCGTCGCGGCCACCTACAGCCGCTCTGTCGACGGGTGTAACACCAACGCTGCGAACCAAAAAGTTTGCAACGGAGTTCACGGCCATAAGGAACGGCTTTAGCGGCCAGATGTAGATGCGAGAACCGATGCCGATAATTTTGGCTGCTCGCTCTGGGTGGGCGATGGCCCAGGACTTCGGTGCCATCTCACCGATGACCAGGTGCAAGAAGGTGACTACGAGCAACGATGTTGCGAACGCAAGCACTCCAGCAAGCCATTCGGGAAGCCCAACGGCAACCAGGATTGGACCGAGCCAGTAATCAAGAGCGGGTTTTGTTACCGCACCAAGGCCGAAAGTGCAGGCAGTTATACCAAGCTGTGCTGCGGCAAGCATGATTGTCAGTTCGTTCATTCCTCTAAGGGCGGCCCTCGATGATGCAGAGGTTGCGGCTTGAGCCTCAAGTCGTTGGCGCCTTGCGCCCATGAGCGAGAACTCGATGACCACAAAAAATGCACTGAGAACTATCAATAGCACTGTTACGGAAAATACTCCCAGACCGTTCATTCGGAGTCTCCCGATTCGTTCTCGTCCTGGACTTCCTCATCTGGGTCCACCTCGCGAATCTGAATCAATACCCTGGATGGCACTCGTCTTGTGACGGTTTGGATTTGTGCGACCAGGTATCTGATCGGGTGATCCCCATTGGTGAGGTCCTCCACCGTCTCCAAAAGCTGTATCTCAACAACCTCTCCGACATCTGGTAAGCCGCCGTGATTTGAAATGACTAGTCCCGATAGCGTCTCCCAGTCACCCTCGGGGAGATCCAGATCCAGCAGTCTTTCCAGTTCGTCAATAGGCAGCGAACCAATGACACTCCACTTGTCCTCGGAAACCTGGACAATGTCCTCACGAGTGGTTCTATCGTGCTCGTCTTTGATGTCACCTATTAGCTCCTCACCGAGGTCCTCGGTGGTGAGAATGCCTACAAAACCGCCATACTCATCGATCACGCAAGCAAGTTCGTTCTTGGTCTGAATTAGGGTCTCGAGGGCGTCTGGAAGGCTCATTGATGTCGGGATAACCACGGGATCTCGCATGATCTTGGTAACCGAACTTTGGTCGGTTCTACTCATGCCGAGCACGTCTGCCAAATGGACAACTCCTACCGGGTTATCGCTGGAATCAACCACTGGATAGCGGGTGTGGTTTTTTGCCATCAGTTTTCGAACCTCGGCAATTGTGGTTAGTGGGGAGAGTAGGTCAGTCTGTGAACGGGGCACCATCGCGTGCTCAACGTCCTGTTCTGGGAAATCCAATATTCTGTCTAGAAGCACGAACAAGCCCTCTGGCAGGTCACCACTCTCTCTTGATGTTTCAACGATGTATTCGAGATCTTCTGCACTCGCACTGGCATCAAGGTCGTGAACCGGCTCAACCCTTATAAGTCTGAGCAAAGCGTTTGAAGACTTGTCGAAGAAAGAGATGATCCAGCCAAACAGTGCAAGGTATATGAGTGTTGACCGCGCAAGACCTGTTGACATCGGAGTTGGGTTTGCAATTGCGAGGTTCTTGGGGAACAGCTCGCCAAAGATCATCTGGAACACTGCTGCGAACACCAGCGCGATAAGCGTTCCGACCGTGATGGAAAGTGCCATCGGCACTCCGCCGGTATTGAGAATGCGCCCAAGGCTCTCGCCTACAAGTGGTTCTGCAACGTAGCCGACCAAAAGTCCGGTAACTGTAATTCCCAGTTGCGCCCCTGAGAGCATAAACGAAGTTCGGTCGGTAACCTTCAGGGCCCTGGCAGCCTTTGCGTCCCCGGCCTGAGCTCTCGCTCGCAAGGTAGGTCTGTCGACTGACATGTAGGCAAACTCTTGTGCCACAAAGTATCCGTTGACGGCAATGATGACGGCAATAACCACTAGCCCGAATGCAATCAGACCAATCTCGCCTAGCAAAGTGTGACCTCCGCATAGTGTTTGGCCAAGGTCAGGGCTGTGTGGCAACGATAACTGGGAAGATCCACTGGTTGGACTTCGCCTCCTGGAATGAGTGAATCAAAAATTTAGCATGAACTTTGCGCTGCTGTGTGCAGCATTGTTTGGATAAAGGCAGATCTTGATTTTCTTGGTTAGCCTGTTGATTCCAATGAGTCGAATTAGTTGCTTACTTGCTTTCGTTCCAAGTAGCAGCTGGCGCAGAGTGACTCGTAGGAGACCTGGTCGCCATCTATTGCGACTTGGTCGCCATCGAAAGTAAACCTGCCATTGATTTTCCTGGCATTAAACATTGCTTTGCGACCACACCGACAAATTGTCTTTAGCTCTTCAAGCGAATGGGAAATCTCCATGAGTCTTCGTGAACCAGGGAAGCTCTTGGTTTGGAAATCGGTACGGATTCCATATGCCAACACCGGAACATTGTCCAGCACGGCTATCTCAAGGGCTTGGTCGACCTGCGCTTCGGTCAAGAACTGCGACTCGTCTATCAGCAGGCAGGCAACTGGCTGCGAGTGTCGATTAGTGAAGTCTGACGAGTATTGACCAAACACCTCGCGAAGGTTCTGTGCCGGCTCGATGAGAAAGTCAACCTCTCTAGAGACGCCCAGTCTTGAGATTATGGAGCGGTCACCCTTTGAATCAATTGCCGGTTTGGTCAAAAGGACGTATTGAGATCTCTCCTCATAATTGAATGCGGCTTGGAGCAGAGATGTGCTCTTGCCTGAGTTCATAGCGCCGTAGCGGAAATAGAGTTTGCTCATAGTTGTTCTAGTTACAAATCGTATAGGTGGAATCAATGCAACTGCTCTTTGCTGATCAGCTTGGTGCCCATTTTGACCTGGGTGGCGACAAATTGCTCCCAGTGGTCACCAGCCAGTTTGCAAAGCGCAGCTATCACAGGCAGAAGGCCCACCTGATCCTCTATTCGCTTTTGGCCCGTGGCAGAGACGCCGGCGTAAAGCTAATGGAGGTCGAGAGTTACAGGGACCTAAAGGGAGTCGCGGGTCTCTCAATAGCGGTGAAGCCATCCTCCAGGCCAATGCTTGCGCTGGCCGAATCTCTTGAGATTGAGCTCTTAGAGCATCGAGGTTTCTGTTCAAGCAGGGCAGAGTTTGCCCAGTTTGCTCGAGACAAGTCCAAGCTCAAGCTTGAGGACTTTTACCGTATCCAGCGTCGAAGGCTAGATCTTTTGATGCATGGACCAGATCCAGTTGATGGCAAGTGGAACTTTGATGAGGAAAACCGGCTACCGCCTCCAAAATCTGGTCTAGGTCTTCCACACCCCTGGCAACCCACAGAGGATGCTTTAGACCAGGAGGTTCGATCAAGGCTTGATCAGCTTTCCGCGAGTGGGGTGAAGTTTCTTGGATCTGACGGCCCGAGGCGCTTTGCTGCTACTCAAAGTGAAGCGGAAACCGCAATCCTTGATTTCCTGGATAATCGACTGCCACTTTTTGGACCATATGAGGACGCGGTCGACGAGCGAGACTGGGTCATGGCCCACTCGATGCTCTCGGTGCCAATGAACCTGGGGCTAATTGACCCTGTTTCACTTGTGAGAAGGGTTGAGGCGCGATACCGTGACGGCGCTGCGCCAATTTCCTCTGTCGAGGGCTTTATCCGGCAGGTTATAGGTTGGCGGGACTACGTCTGGCATCTCTATTGGCACTTCCCAGCCGAATACGTAAACAGCAACTCACTTGGGGCGAATCGATCATTGCCTCTGGCTATAAAGAATCTGAAAGCGGGGGAGATCAAGGCGAACTGTGTTTCAAAGACAATCGAATCGATTGATCAGAACGCTTGGACGCATCACATTCCGCGGCTAATGATTTTGGGTAATGCGTTCTTGCAGCGCGGTTATCAACCTCAAGAGGTAAATGACTGGTTTATTGATGCCTTTGCAGACGGCACACCGTGGGTAATGCCGGCAAATGTGATTGGAATGTCGCTTTATGCGGATGGCGGGATGATGTCGACCAAGCCCTATGCGGCCGGTGGCGCTTACATAAACCGAATGACCAACCACTGTAAGGGCTGTCAGTTTGACCCCAAGGTTCGCATTGGGGATAACGCTTGTCCAATCACAGCTGGCTATTGGGACTTCATTGGAAACCACTTGGAAGAGTTTTCCAAGAACCATCGCATGTTCCAGCCGGTGAGTGGTTATAAGCGCCTTGGGGACCTATCAGCACTGCATGCCCAGGAAGCCAAACGAGAATCACTTTGACAAAGGCCCATTGAACCCTTTAGGTTGGCGGTATTCGATTCAGGACGTTGGGGAAGACGCAACTGAATCGAGAGGTAGAGATTGTCAAGATTGTGGGTGCTCAGTGCATCCAGAAGTCAGCGACGGGAAGTTGACAAACTTCTCGAGTCTTTCCGCGTCTCCAGCAAGTGGTTTCCCCAGCGCAATATGCCCCAGCATTTTCAGCTGATTGCCGAAATTGCGGTTAGTTCATCGAATCTTGCGTCAGGTCTTTCCAGGGTCGGCTGCGTCTTTGAGATTGAAGATCGAGCAGAGCGATTTCTATTTCACCCAGGCCTTGGAATTCATCGCCAGGCCATAGACGAGGCTGGCGAGGTAATTCTCAGAGCGGAGCAGGTTGCACTGCAGCTCAAACAATCGGCCGGAAATCTCATGGATTTTGAGCGCAGGCTGAGAATGCTGCAGGGAACTGCGTGGTTAGACATGTTGGAGCCATACCGGCTTGAACTTCTCCGCTATGACGAAATGCCTCGAGCGGTCTAGATGTTTCTAAAAGCCAAGACGGCGTTGTGACCGCCAAAGCCAAAGCTGTTGCTGATTGCGATTGCGTCAGGCCTGGAAAGCGTTAGAGGCTTCCGTGGCACATTCAGTGGGATCTCAGCATCCTGGTTGTCAAGGTTTATGGTTCCCGGCGCCAGCTGGTGCTTTAGGGCAAGAATTGTGAAGACTGCTTCTATGGCTCCTGCTCCTCCGAGTAGGTGCCCTGTGGAGGCCTTAGTGGCGGCCACGACCAAGTTTTCGGTGTGAGTGGCAAAGACTCGCTTTATAGCCGTGTATTCGGCAATATCACCCACCGGCGTAGAGGTGGCATGCGCATTGACGTGCTCGACGTCTCCAATAGTTGAATCAGCCATTTCAAGAGCGCCAAGGATCGCTCTAGCTGCCCCCGCCCCCTGCGGGTCCGGAGCTGTGATGTGGTAGGCATCGGAGGTAACGCTGGTTCCGACAATCTCGCAGTAAATCTTTGCTCCACGTGCCTGAGCACCCTCAAGGCTTTCAAGAACCAGCGCTCCAGCACCCTCACCCATTACAAAACCGTCACGGTCAGTGTCGTATGGCCTAGATGCCGCCGTCGGGTCATCATTGCGTTTGCTGAGAGCGTGCATCGCTGCGAAGCTTGCTATTGGGAGCGGGTGAATTGCGGCCTCCGCACCGCCTGCGACAACGATGTCTGCCTCACCCGACCGAATTCGCTGGAACGCATTTGCTATTGATTCGTTCCCCGAGGCGCAGGCACTGACAGCCGTTCTAACACCGGCTCTAGCGCCCAATGCCATACCGATTGCGGCGGCCGGCCCATTGGGCATAAGCATTGGCACTGTCATCGGCAATACTCGTCTTGGACCGCGCTCCTTGAGTGTGTCAAAGGCGTCCAACAGTGTCCAGACTCCACCGATGCCGGTTGCGAAATCAACTGCGAGTCGCTCCGGGTCAACTTCAGGTTCGCCTGCGTCCAACCAAGCTTGGCGTGCTGCTATCAGTGCGAATTGTGAAGAGGGATCTAGTCGCTTTCGCTCCTGCGGCGTGAGTTCATGCTCTGCCGAGATCTTGGCCTGCCCCGCAAAGGTAACGGGGAGCTCGTAGCGCTCCACCCATTCCTGTTCCAGTGTGGAAATACCTGATTCACCAGCGAGCAATGATTGCCAGCTGGTTGAGACGTCACCACCGAGTGGGGTGGTAGCTCCGAGCCCGGTGACGACGACGCGACGCATCTAGCTAGCCCTGGTTGCTTGAGATGAAGTTGACCGCGTCAGCCACGGTAATTAGGTTCTTAACCTCTTCGTCTGGAATCTTCACGCCAAACTTGTCCTCAGCGTTTACGACGATTGTCATCATCGAAATTGAATCGATGTCAAGGTCGTCGGTGAAGGACTTGTCCATCTGCACTGCGTCAGCACTGATACCGGTCTCGTCGTTCACGAGCTCAGCCAGTCCTGCTAGTACTTCTTGTTGGGTCAGTGCCATGGTTTCTCCTAAATTGATTCTTGGATGTCGGTTTATTTTATGGGAGTTCTACAACTTGGGCCGCATAGGCAAGCCCCGCGCCAAAACCTATCTGAAGGGCATATCCGCCGGATTTGACCTTACCCTCCGACAGTATGCGGTGCATGGCTAGTGGAATCGAGGCGGCAGAGGTGTTGCCGGTGTCGACAATGTCCTTCGCCACCACAACGCTTTCAGGCACTCCGAGCTGCTTAGCCAGTTCGTCTATGATTCTTTCGTTTGCTTGGTGGGTTACAAGCGCGGACAGATCGCTGGCATCAAGTCCTGCAGCCTCCAGGGCCTCGCCGGCAACCTTCGCCATTTCCCATACTGCCCAGCGGAACACCGACTGACCCTCTTGAATTAGCGTGGGCCATGGGACCTTGCCATCTCTAAAATCAATGAGCGAGTCGGTCATCCCAACCTTGTCCCAGTTGGCGCCGTCAGCACCCCACACGGTCTTGGAAATGCCAGCGTGGTCGCTGGGGCCAACAATTGCGGCTCCAGCACCGTCTCCAAGTAGGAATGAGATCGAACGATCAGCAGGGTCTATAAAGTCACTGAGTTTCTCTGCCCCAACAACAAGTACGTACTTTGCCACACCAGCGCGCACCAAAGCGTCAGCCTGTGCGATGCCGTAACAGTAACCCGCGCAAGCGGCAGAGATGTCGTAGCTCGCGGCGCCCTTAGCGCCAACTAGGTCGCTCAGGAGCGAGGCCCCAGACGGTGTTTGGTAGGGAAAGGAAATGGTGGCCAAAATAACTGCGTCTATCAGCGCTGGGTCGATTTTTGCCTTTTGGATTGCCTCGGTTGCTGCCTCAACGCTGAGGTCCATCAAGGACTGCTCTTTACTGGCTCTGCGCCTGGTGGCTATTCCCGTGCGCTGCCTAATCCACTCGTCGGAGGAGTTAATTGGCCCAGAGACTTCATCATTACTGACAATCAACTCGCCCCTAGCTGCCCCAAGTGAGTAGATTCTGCTGAACAAGACCGGTTCGGTCTGCTGCAGTGATTTCATTTCTCTACCTTCTCAAAGTCTTGAGGGTTCCGAAGTGGCACAGACCTACAATCTTCCACGCCTCTTTTTAGCAATCCCGACAGCGCGCCAGCCGGTGGTAGTTCTACTATTTCGGCCTCAAGACCTCTCAGGCCAACCATGACCTTGTCCCAGCGAACCGGATTGGTTACCTGAGACACCAGCAGGTCCAGAAACGTCTCACCGTCTGTAACCAGTTGTCCACCCTGGTTGCTGTAGAGGTTCATTACTGGTGTCTTGCCAGTCAAGTTACTGCGCATTGTCGCCAGTTCGACCCTCGCGCTTTCCATAAAGTGGGTGTGAAAAGCACCGGCGACCTTCAACTCGATGACACGTGCTCGCTGGGGCGGGTCTGCAATAAGTTTCTGAATCGAGTCCTTTAGCCCAGCCACGACGACCTGGCCTGCGCCATTAAAGTTCGCGCCTTGAAGGCTTAGCTGCTCCAGTTTTGATTCAAGTTCGGATTCCTCTGCACCGATTACTGCCGCCATTGAAGTCTCAACCTGGGCAGCAGCTTTCGCCATTGCTATTGCGCGAGTTGACACCATAACCAGAGCTTCTGCGTCGCTGAGCACTCCCGCGATCGCTGCTGCCGTGAACTCTCCAACAGAGTGTCCCGCGACTGCTTGAACTGGCACGTCCTTCATGAGAGTTCTAAAGGCCGCGAGCGAGGCGGCAACGATTAGTGGCTGCGCCACAGCCGTGTCTTTGATTGCTTCCTCTGACCCTTCAGTTCCTAGCGACACTAAGTCCAAGTCAACGACGTCGGAATAGTGTCTTAGTTGTTCGAGAAACCCTGGAACCTCTTCTATCCAGGGGACCAAAAACCCGGGGCTTTGTGACCCTTGTCCCGGTGCTACAACGATTCTCAATACTCTCTCCTGATTCCGGTCTCGGAGTCTGAGATGGCACCAAGCGCCAAAGCAACCTGCAACACAAATGCCATTCTCGGATCTGTAGCATCTGCTCCCAGGATCTCTTGAATCCGACGCAGACGATAACGGACGGTATTGGCGTGGACGAAGAGCACCTTCGAGGTTGCCTCAAGACTCCGGCCGCATTCCAGATAGGTCCGCAGTGTGTTCAGAAGCTCTGCGGAGGCGTCTGCAATTGGATGGTATAAAACCTGAATCAGTGTGCTTTTCGCCAACTGGTCTCCAGCTAGGGCCCGCTCGGGCAAAAGCTCATCGGCGAGCGTTGGTCGATGCTTCAAGCTGGTTGTGCCGGCGACCGAATTTCCAGCTAAAGCGGCTTTGGCTGACCTTGATGCTTCCGAAACGGTTGGGACCACGGGTCCCAAAACCAAGGGACCGGGTGCAAAGTGCGCCTCTAAGAGCGTTGCAAGAGCAGAAATTTCTGTATCCGCGTTTTCCGATGGTTCCAAAAGGCCAATGACCACAACTTGGCGTCTGCCTTGAATTCCAACCAGGACATCTGAGCGAGTCTTGCGAGCAATCTTTCTTATTGAATCTGGATCTGGCTCATTGGGAGTTAGACCCAAGAGCACTGCTACCTGGCCGTCAGCTCGCCATCCCAATGCCGCGACTCGAGATGAGATTTCCTGAGAGCTTTCGCCGCTGATGACAGAATCAACAACCAGTGCTTCCAAGCGGGCATCCCACAAACCACGGGCTTCAGCTGCCTTGGCGTAGATGTCGGCAGCGCTGAAGGCGATGTCTCTTGAGTAGCGAAGAATTGCCTCGTGCAGTTCCGGGTGTTCCTTGACCACTCGCTCTTCAACCATTTCAACCACAACACGAACTACCTGCAGGGTTTCCTGAAGCGAGATTGAGCGCAACAGCTCTCTGGGCGCACTACCGAAGACATCGGCTGCGACCGAAGGCTGTGAAACAGGATCTTCATACCACTGTATGAAGCTCGTGATGCCGTTTTGGGCCACAGACCCAATTGCCGCTCTTCTTGCTGGTGGCATGTCTCTGTACCACGCGAGAGTCTGGTCCAACCGCGTTAGCGTTGCGGTGGCCAAGTCTCCGGCTATTGAATTTAGCCAGGAGACCGAGTTAGGCGTCACCACCGGCCGTTCCGGAAGTCCCGGCAGCTACGTTGTGAAGGTCATACTTTGCGATTGCCTGCTGCGGAATCTCCGCTGCAATCTTGTCCTTTTCAACTAGCTGCTCCAAAACGCGGACCGCAATTGAAGGTCCATCGATCTTGAAGTGCCTTCTTGCGGCTGCTCGCGTGTCACTGAATCCAAAACCATCAGCTCCAAGGGTTGCGTATCTACCTGGTACCCATGGACGTATCATGTCCGGTACCGCGTGCATGAAGTCGCTCACCCCAAGCTTTGGACCAGCTGCATCCGCAAGTCGCTGGGTGATGTAGGGCATGGTGGCTTCCTGATCTGGATATAGGAACTTCTCCTGGTCAGACGCTAAGCCGTCCTTTCGCAACTCGGTCCAGCTAGTTACCGACCAAACATCTGCGGAAACACCCCACTCCAAAAGTAGCTGTTGCGCCTCGAGTGCCCAAGGAACAGCTACCCCCGAGGCCAGAATCTGGGCCTTGTGCCCGGTGGCTGGATTTTTGGAGATTAGATGAAGGCCCCGACTAATACCGTCGACGTCAACGTCCTCTGGTTCCGCTGGCTGCAGCATTGGCTCGTTGTAAACCGTGAGGTAATACATGACATTTGGATCTTTATGCTTGCCGCCATACATTCGCTCGATACCAGTTCGAATTATGTGACCGATCTCGTAGCCATAGGCGGGGTCGTACGTAATTACTGCCGGATTAGTGCTTGCGATGACGGGTGAGTGTCCGTCCGCGTGCTGCAGTCCCTCGCCTGTCAAGGTGGTTCTTCCTGCTGTCGCTCCGATCATGAACCCACGCACCATCTGGTCACCAGCGAGCCAAATCGCGTCAGCGGTGCGCTGGAAACCAAACATTGAGTAGAAAACATAAAACGGGATGATGGGTTGGCCATGGGTTGCATAGCTCGAGCCGGCTGCCGTAAACGCGGCTACTGATCCAGCTTCATTGATGCCCGTGTGTAAAATCTGGCCGTTGGTGGCTTCCTTATAACTGAGCAGTAGTTCGCGATCAACCGATAGGTACTTTTGTCCGAAGGGGTTGTAGATCTTCGCAGTTGGGAAAAATGCATCCATTCCGAAAGTTCTAGCCTCATCGGGAATGATCATCTGGATTCGCTCGCCGGTGCCGTCAGATTTAAGCAGGTCCTTCAAAAGTCTGACAAACGCCATCGTGGTGGCGATCTCCTGATTACCACTGCCCTTTTTCGAAACCTCGTAGGCCTTATCCTCGGGAAGTGCAAAGCTCACAAAGTCGGTTCGGCGCTCAGGCAAGTAACCGCCAAGTTCCGATCGACGATCCTGCATGTACTGCAATTCAGGGCTACTTGGTCCGGGGTTGTAGTAGGGCGGCTGGTAAGGGTCGGCTTCCAGTTGCGCATCCGAGATTGGAACCCTCATCTCGTCCCTGAAGTCTTTGAGATTATCTAGTGTGAGTTTTTTCATCTGGTGGGTGGCATTGCGTCCCTCGAAGCTCTTGCCCAAACCGTAGCCCTTGACTGTCTTTGCGATGATTACAGTCGGTTGCCCCTTGTGGTTCATCGCCGACTGGTAGGCGGCATAGATCTTGTTGTAGTCATGCCCACCACGCTTCAAGCCCCATATCTGGTCATCACTCAGGTCAGCAACCAATTTGCTGGTTCTGGGGTCCCTGTCGAAGAAGTTCTCCCTGATGAACCCTCCGGACTCCGCCTTATAGGTTTGGTAGTCACCATCTGGCGTTTTGTTCATTAGGTCTACCAAAGCACCGTCGTGGTCTTTGGACAGCAGCGCATCCCACTCTCGACCCCAGATCACCTTGATGACGTTCCAGCCAGCCCCCCTGAAGAAGCTTTCCAGCTCCTGAATAATCTTGCCGTTTCCACGAACCGGACCGTCGAGGCGTTGCAGGTTTGCATTTACGACGAAGGTGAGGTTGTCAAGACCATCATTTGCAGCCAGCTGAAGAGCTCCGCGGCTTTCAACCTCGTCAAGTTCCCCGTCACCCAAAAATGCCCAAACGTGCTGTCCTGAGGTGTCGCTAAAGTTTCTTCCCTGCAGGTAGCGATTGAACTGAGCCTGATAGATCGCATTAATTGGTCCAAGCCCCATCGAAACTGTCGGGAACTGCCAGAACTCCGGCATTAAACGGGGGTGAGGGTAGCTTGGAAGGCCCCTTCCGGGTCTGGACTTCTCCTGGCGGAAGTTGTCCATATCCTCGGGGGAGAGGCGTCCCTCTAAGAATGCTCGGGCGTATGGGCCGGGAGATGCGTGACCTTGGATGAAGACCTGGTCGGCGCCCTGGGGATGGTCGTGACCCTTGAAGAAGTGATTAAACCCAACCTCATAGAGCGAGGCGGAGGAAGCAAATGAAGAGATGTGTCCGCCAACTGCGATGCCGGGTCTTTGGGCTCGGTGCACCATGATCGCAGCGTTCCAACGCATCCAGGCTCGGTATGTGCGCTCAATGGCCTCATCGCCGGGGAATTGCGGCTCATCTTCCGGGCTGATGGTGTTTATGTAGTCCGTTGTGGGAACCAGCGGAACGTTGAGTTGCAGTTCACCAGAACGCCTCAGCAGCGACTGCATGATCTCTCGGGCTCGGCCCCTACCGTGCTTTTGTGCCAGCGCATCAAGAGATTCAAGCCATTCCGCGGTTTCTTGTGGATCGCGGTCTGGAGCGCTTGGAACAAATGGATCTTGGTTGTTAAATGACACCGAAGCCTCTTTTCGTGGCCTAATTAGCAGTTGTCCCTTGTGAGGGCCTCTAAAGTCTATTGAGGATAGCGGGATTATTTCTGCTATTGCCCACAATCAAACAGAAAGGGTGACCTTGAGCATTTCAGTAGGGGAACCAGCCCCAAATTTCAAACTGGTCAATCAGCACGGCGAGGAAGTCTCGCTATCGCAGTACCGTGGCGTATCAGCGGTTGCTCTCGTTTTTTACCCACTGTCATTTTCAGGCACCTGCACGGGAGAGCTTTGTGAGCTTCGCGACAATATGCATCTTTTCCAATCGGCGGGTGTTGTTAATCGCTATCAGCGTTGATTCCAAGTTCACACAGGCGAAGTTTGCGGAATCTGAGGGCTATGAGTTTCAATTGCTCGCCGATTTCTGGCCTCATGGTCAAATCACTTCGGATTACGGGGTCTTCTTAGAGGAGCGTGGACATGGAACCCGCGGTACCTTTTTGATCAACACCGAGGGTGAAGTAATAGCGAAGTTCATTACTTCTCCGGGCGAACCTCGTGATCTGGCCGCATACAAAAAAGCCCTCGAGCTTCTATAGCGGAGGGATTAGTTGTAGTATTTCGGTCGGGCCTTTAGCTCAGTTGGTAGAGCGCCACGTTTACACCGTGGATGTCATCGGTTCGAGCCCGGTAGGGCCCACTCGAACACCAGGGCAAGCTATTTAGCTTGTTTCGATATGAAGTGGTTGGCCATGGTTTCTCTAGAGGTTTTGATTCAGAGCTTCGAGAAACTATGGCCAAAGGCTTCGCATGAACAATGGGATCGTCCGGGGCTAACGGTTGGAAATCTCAAGCAGCCAATTTCTAAAGTCTTGCTCTCAGTAGATGCAACCCACGCGGTGGTTCAGGAAGCCGTTGCCCAAAAAGCCGACCTGTTGCTAACTCATCACCCACTTTTACTCCGCAGTGTGAGCGAGTTAGCAGAGCAAAGCGTGAAGGGCAACATTGTGTCACAGGCAATCAAGTCTGGACTTGCAATATTTTCCGCGCATACCAATTCTGACGTGGCCGAAGTCGGCACCGCGGCTGCGCTTGCCGAAGTATTTGGAATCAATGACGTGGGGCCCCTGGATTTGATAACTGGCCATGGACTGGTTGGGTCACTGGACAGCCCGGAAACTCTCTTGGGATTTGCGACCAGGATTGCAAAACTGCTGCCAAGCGTTGCGGCCGGAGTAAAGGTGGCGGGTGATCCCGATGCCATGATTCAAAGGTTGGACTTGCTCCTGGCGCAGGAGATGGGCTTTTGGAGACCGCACTTTCAAGGCAGTTGGACGTATTCATCACCTCTGATCTGCGGCATCATCCATCCCAGGAGTTTTTAGAAACCAACGCGTTTGGTCGCCCAATTGCACTTATTGACATCAGTCACTGGGCCGCGGAATCGATTTGGCTTCCTAAAGCCCAGAAGGAGCTTTCCAAAATGCACCCAGATGTTAGTTTCGTCATCAGTGAGCTCAGCACTGACCCATGGGATTTTGCGGTGATGCAGTGAGAGTTACCAGTGTTGAACTAGAAGCTCTTGTTGAGCTTTATGAAAAGCAAACCCAGTTGATTAAGTTGCGGGCTGAACTGGCCGACCTTTCCTCTGGTCGCTCGCTAGCAGCGCTTCAGGATGAGATTCTGGCTCTAGCCACTGAGGTGAGTGCTCAACGCTCCCTGGTTGAAGAGAGCGATAGGGAAGTGGCGCGGATTGCTTCTGACCTTGAATTGGTAGAGAACCGAATTACCAGGGATTCAGATCGGTTGCAGAGTTCATCAAACCCGAAGGACATCTCTGGTATCCAGCATGAAATGGAGACTCTCGCAAAGCGCAAGGACGAGCTGGAAACCCAAGAGCTGGAACTTATGGAAACAATCGACATGGAAAAGTCAAAGCTCGAACAGTTTCTTGTCAGGAAGGAGACTTTAGAGTCGGAACTTGCGATTGCTAAAGAGTCGAGCCGGACGGAGATTGACAGGCGCAAGGCGGAGATTCTGAATTTCACAAATCGAATCGAAGCTCCGTTTGCAGCCCTCTGAAGACCTGCTGACAATTTATGACCAGCGAGTAATACGGGGTGTTCCAGTGGGTAAGCTTTTGAAGTCGACCTGTGGCGCCTGCAGCATGAGTCTGACCTCAGCCGCGCTCACCAATCTGCAGCGCATTCCAGCCGAACAGCTGGCCCGCTGCCCTGAGTGCACGGCCATTTTGGTTCGCTAATGATCTTCGTTTATGCCGATGGGGCTTCCAGAGGTAACCCGGGGCCCGCTTCTTACGGGGTAAGCATTGTGGACGCAGCTGGCAATGCGATCGCAGAGTTCGGAGAACAACTCGGGATTAGAACCAATAATTACGCGGAGTACCAGGGGGTTATTTCGGCGCTGCGCTTTCTCTCGAGCACAGAACATCGCCAAATAACGATTCGTATGGACTCCAAGCTTGTTATCGAGCAGCTCTCAGGTCGCTGGAAGGTGAAAAGCGATGACATGCGAGAGCTTGTTGGTGAAGCGAGTCGATTGCTCGGCCCGTTTGACGCAACCCTCGAATGGATTCCGCGTGAGCAAAACTCTCGGGCTGATCAAATGGCGAATGAAGCTCTTGATGGAGGTGACTTTCAGAATGTACCTTCACTTCTTGAACTATCTGGCGTCCAACCAAGAAGCATTCGAGCTCCAAGACAGCGCATAGAGCCGGTAACCCTAGTCTTGGTTCGGCATGGCCACACGGCAGTAACCGAGCGCGATCTGATAGCGGGTGGCGATGGTTCTGACCCGGAACTAAGTAAGTTGGGCTTATCGGATGCCGAAGCGGCGGCTAGGGTCATACCCGCCCTCTTGGAATACTTCAAGCTTCCAGCGGCCTCATCGATTATTCACTCACCGATGACTCGCACAAGACAGACTGCCGAGATCATTGCGGGGAAAGCTCCAATTCCAATCACGCAGGACGAGCGGCTTCGAGAAATCGGTTTCGGTAACTGGAACGGGCAGGAAATGACCGTAATTGCAGCTGAGAAGCCTGAGCTGGTTGGAAGCTGGCAGGGTTCTATGAGCGTGAAGCCGGAGGGTGGAGAGTCCATCGACGATCTGGTCGAACGAGTTCGGCCGCTCATTCAAGAGTTGTGTGAGCAGCGATCGGGGGAGACCGTGGTGTTGGTATCACACATGATGCCCGTTAGGACTATTGCAGCTCTTAGTGCCAAGGGTGCCCCATCGCTTTATTGGGGCACGAATTTCTCTCCCGGTTCGGTTTCAATCCTGCGATTTTTTGGACCAGACTTCGCCGAGCAGTTTGTAATCAACTCTTGCCAACATCTTTTTTCTGATTAGGCTCGGTTTGCGGAAGGGTCGGTAAGACGGTCGCGGCATTGCCGAGGAACGTCCGGGCTCCGCAGAGTACGGTGGTGGGTAACTCCCACCCGGGGTAACCCGAGAGATAGTGCAACAGAAAGTAAACCGCCCGCAAGGGTAAGGGTGAAACGGTGGTGTAAGAGACCACCAGAGATTCGGGTGACCAATCTGCTTGGTAAACCTCTCCGGGAGCAAGACCAAGCAGAAGACGTCTGAGGGCTACTCGCTCGAGTCTTTGGGTAGGTCGCTAGAGCCAGTGAGCAATTGCTGGCCGAGATAGATGGCCGTCACGCGTGAAAGCGCGACAGAACCCGGCGTATCGGCCGACCCCTCCAAATACCTAATCCTTGGTCGACAAATATGCCAACGAGGCGGCCCCGATTATGCCAGCCGAGTTTTTAGTTTTAGCCGGGACAATCTTGGTTTTGAGTTTCAGCAGCGGTAAAAACTCCTCGTGGGATTTGCTAATTCCACCTCCGACGATAAACAGATCTGGCGTGAGCAGGTTTTCCAGGGCTTGGTAATAGCGCTGGAGTCGTCCCGCCCAGGCTTCAAAGTCCAATTCGTCTCGCTCCTTCGCTGCGAACGATGCCTGGGACTCAGCATCGAGTCCGTCTATTTCTATGTGGCCCAACTCTGAGTTCGGTATTAGCACGCCGTTATAAAACAGAGCGGTTCCTATTCCTGTCCCAAGTGTTGTCATGATTGTTAGGCCGCGTGCTCTCTTACCTGCACCAAACTTCATTTCAGCTACTCCAGCTGCGTCAGCGTCATTAATCACGTGGACGTGACGATCTAGGTATGCCGTGAATAGCGAGTCGGCATTTAGACCAATCCACTCATCGGAGACATTCGCGGCCGACTGGGTAAAGCCATGACTAACAACTGCGGGAAAGCAGATACCTACCGCCACATTGGACTTGGTGTCTAGTTGTTCCATGAGATCTCTCACCGCAACCGCAATGTCTTCTGGCCTTCCCCCTTCGGGGGTTTCGACCCGAAGTCGATCGGATTCAAGTTCACCCTCTCTTGTGTTCACCAGTGCAGCCTTTATACCTGTGCCACCGATGTCGATCCCGATTGCTCTTTTCGCCACTAGGCCTCCGTAAGAATTTCTGGACCGGTTTCAGTAATTAGAATCGTGTGTTCAAACTGGGCGCTGTGTCTTTTGTCCTTTGTGACAACTGTCCAGCCATCACTCCACATGTCCCAGTCGTGAGTGCCCAGGTTGATCATGGGCTCGACCGTGAAGACCATTCCAGGCTCTATAACCGTGTTGTATTCAGGGGCGTCGTAATGCGGAATTATCAGTCCGGTGTGAAAGCTCGTGCCAACGCCGTGACCGGTGAAATCTTGAACCACCCCGTACCCAAATCGCTTTGCGTAGGCCTCGATAGTCCGCCCAATAATGCTGACCTCTCGACCGGGTAGTGCGACACTGATACCACGCATCATCGCCTCCTGGGTTCTGGTAACCAGGTCCACAAGTTCCTGCTCTCCCTCGCCTACCAGAACCGTCGCGTTGTTGTCTCCATGAACACCGTTTAGGTAGGCAGTAATGTCAACGTTCACCAAATCCCCATCCTCTAAGACAGTGTCATCGGGTATTCCGTGACAAATGACTTCGTTTACAGATGTGCACAACGACTTTGGAAAGCCTCGATAGCCAAGAGTCGATGGATAGGCGCCATGATCAAGTAAGAACTCGTGTCCGACTTTGTCTAGGTAATCGGTTGTAACGCCGGGTTTTGCTTGTCCAAGCACCGTCCTTAGCGCCATTGCTGCAAGCTTTGATGCGGCTCTAATCCTGGATACTGTCTCGTCGTCGTAGCGATCCCCCGTTGTGTGGGGTGCTGGGGCGTCCTTGCCAACATACTCAGGTCGCAAGATCGCAGCCGGGACACTTCGTTGGGGTGCGATTCTGCCAGGAACAATCTTTTGATTTTCGTCCTTAGGCATGGGGGCTAGTCTATTTTTGAATTCGGAAAGGTTCGTGACATTGGCTCAACAGGTCGAATATTGGTTTAACACCAAAACCCAAAGCGTTGAGGTGGGCTTGCAGTCTTTGTCTTTAGATCGCATCGGGCCCTTTTCAAATCGCCGTGATGCGGAAAGAGCGCTCGAGATTATTGCAGAGCGCGCCAAAGCAGCGCGTGAAGAGGATCTAAAAAAGGAGGACTGGGACTAAAAGGCCTGGTCTTGACTTGGGAACGCGCCGCTGCCAACGTCTGCAACGTAAGCACTGGCGGCAACCGATAACTGATCCCTGAGATTCAAGTACTGCTTCGAAAAGCTTGGGCTTCTGGCGTCAAGTCCTGCGAAGTCAGTCCATACCAAGATTTGACCATCGCAACTGTTACCAGCTCCAATGCCAATGGTTGGTATTGATAGGGCAGCTGTGATTTCTGCCGCAAGAGCTGCTGGAACCATCTCTAAGACAATTGAAAACGCGCCAGCTTTTTCAATCTCGAGACACTGCTGCAAAATCCGAGCGGCACCCTCACTATCTCTTCCCTGAACCTTATAGCCAGAGAGCGCGTGAATGCTCTGCGGTGTGAATCCAACGTGTCCCATAACGGGAATTCCAGCAGCCACAAGAGCGGCGATTTGAGCGGTCTTGTCGCCCTCAAGCTTTACCGCAGCACAACCGGTCTGCTTCAGGGCCTGGAAGCTCGCTTCTAGTGCTTGCTCCGAAGAAATCTCATAACTACCAAAGGGCAGGTCAAACACAACCAGGGCGTTTTTTGCACCGTTAGCAACGGCACGACCGAAGGGAATCATCTCCTCGAGCGTTATTGGGACTGTGTCGCGATTTCCCAGCACGGCATTCGACGCAGAGTCGCCAACCAACAAAACGGCCACACCGGCCTCATCGAATATCTGAGCGGTCTGATTGTCATAGCTTGTGAGACAGGCGAACTTCTGTCCCTTTTGCTTCAGCTCTTGAAGCGTTCCGGTGCGAATCTTCAAAGTCTCTCAAATCTGGTCGTTAGTGGAACTCTTCTTCCGGTTCCAAATGCTACCGCCGAGACCTTGGTGCCAATTGCGCCCTGGGATCTTTTCCACTCTGCTTTTCGCACCAGAGCATCAACTTCACGCACTAGGTCCAGATCAAAGCCAGCACTCGCAATTTCCGCAACCGTGCTGGAGTGTTCAATCAAACGCTCCAGAATTGGATCGAGAACCTCATACTCGGGCAAAGAGTCCTGGTCCTTCTGGTCTGGTCTGAGCTCTGCGCTTGGTGGCTTCTCAATTGAAGAAATCGGAATCAACTCGGTTCCTCGCTCGGTGTTCAGCCAGCGCGCAAGTTTCCACACTTCAGATTTGTATAGGTCCTTAATGGGCGCAAAGCCACCTGCAGAGTCCCCATACATTGTTGAATACCCAACTGCTATCTCGGATTTGTTTCCCGTCGTGAGTAGAAGTTGGCCCTCAGTATTTGAAATCCCCATCAGGATCACAGCCCTGATCCTGGACTGAATGTTCTCTGCTGCCAAGCTTGAGAGCGCTATCGAGTTCTCAAAGGCTTTATGAGCAGCCTCAATCTCAATAACGCGATAGTTCAGCCCTAATTTCTTCGCAAGCGCCTTGGCGTCTTTTAGCGAGTGTTCCGAGGAGTAACGCGAGGGTAGAGCGACTCCGTGAACATTTTCAGCACCCACCGCGTCGACCGCTACTGCGGCGCAGAGTGCGGAGTCAATTCCCCCGCTCAGGCCAAGAACTACCTGTTGCTGGTTGGTTTTTCTGAGGTAATCACGAAGCCCTGTGACCAGCACGTTCCAAAGTAGTTGTGTTTCTGTTTCCAGTTCTTCGGGCCTATCTGATGCCTTGAGGCCTTGAGTCATGTTCGCCTGAAACTCGATGTTGCCATCCTCGTCCAACAGAAAACTGCCACCATCAAATACCAGTTCATCTTGTCCGCCACTGAGGTTGGCATAGGCGATTGCAAAACCGCTTTGAAACTCCTTTGCCGCTCGGATCCGCTCAGTGCGCTTATTCATCGTGAAGGGTGAGCCGTTTGGCACTGCCAGGAGCTTTACTCCAGCTTCCTTCAGGCGGTTTGCGCGTGCCGAATCAGCTATCCAGATGTCTTGGCAGATAGCCACCGCACACTTCACTCCAGCGACCTCAAACATTAGCTCCTGGTCACCTGGGACGAAGTTTCTCCAGTCGTCAAAAACGTCGTAGTTTGGGAGCACCTGCTTGTGATAGCTACCAATTATCTTGCCCGCTCGAATTACAGATGCAGAGTTGTGAGCGATGGCAAAACTGGACTGCTGAGAATCTCTGCCTGAAGTTGCGTGCGATGCATGACCGACCACGATTGTCAATTCCGGGAATGCCTTGGTGTAATCGGCCAAACTTGCCAGTGCGGCTTCAGATTGATCAATAATGTCGCGTCTGTAGCTCAGATCACCCAGTGGATAGCCACAGATCGCCAGCTCACCGAAGATCAAGAGATCAACGTTATTTGGAGTGTGCGAGATCTGTTCCTGAATCTGCGCAAGGTTGTGATTGAAGTCTCCAACCACCGGGTTGGTCTGGCCAAAAGCCAGCGTGAGATTGCGCATACGTACTAGCCTATTAGTAAGGGTTGGAGGCCAGATGGACAAGCAGCAAGAGTTCGTTCTTAGAACTATCGAAGAGCGGGGCGTTAAGTTCATCCGACTGTGGTTCACAGACGTGGCCGGCACCCTTAGATCGGTAGCGGTAGCCCCCGCCGAAATCGAAGGTGCCTTTGCGGAAGGTATTGGATTCGACGGCTCCGCCATTGAGGGGCTTGCCAGAACTTCCGAAGCGGACATGCTTGCAATTCCTGATCCATCAACCTTCCAAATCCTGCCCTGGCGGGGCAATGTGGACCCTGCAGCGAGGATGTTCTGTGACATAGCTACCCCGGACGGCTTGGCCGCGGCGGCTGATCCGCGAAATGTCTTGCGCAGGGCCCTGGATAAGGCAGCCGGTCTTGGGTTTAGTTTTTACGTTCACCCAGAGATTGAGTTTTATCTGCTGAAGTCTTCCGACGTCGGTGAAGATGGTCAGCCAATACCGGTTGACAACGCAGGCTATTTTGATAACGTCCCGGGCGGTACCGCTCACGACTTCCGTCGTCGTGCGGTGACAATGCTGGAGCAGCTTGGAATCAGCGTTGAATTCTCACACCACGAGGGTGGTCCAGGTCAAAATGAAATTGATCTGCGCTATGCGGACGCGCTTTCGATGGCGGACAACATCATGACTTTCCGGACGGTAGTGAAGGAGGTTGCAATTGAGCAGGGCGTTTACGCGACCTTCATGCCAAAGCCCTTCACCGATCAGCCAGGCAGCGGTATGCACACCCACTTCTCCCTTTTCGAGGGGGACAAGAACGCATTCTTTGATTCCGCGGCCGAATATCACCTGTCCATCACAGCCCGCCAGTTCATGGCTGGAGTTCTGAAGCACGCACCAGAGATCACTCTGGTTACAAACCAATATGTGAACAGCTATAAGCGACTCTGGGGCGGGGGAGAGGCCCCAAGCTATGTTTCCTGGGGTCACAATAATCGAAGTGCCCTGGTTCGGGTTCCCCTGCACAAGCCCGAGAAGTCCCAGAGCACCAGAATCGAATACCGAGCAATGGACTCGGCTGCAAACCCTTACCTCGCATACGCACTACTGCTCGCCGCCGGCCTGAAGGGAATCGAGAATGGCTACGAGTTGGCCCCAGAGACCGAGGATGATGTTTGGGCCCTGAATGACATGGAAAGGCGTGCCATGGGTATTGAAGCTCTCCCGCAGTCGCTTGACCACGCGATCAAAAAGCTTGAAGAGTCTGAACTCGCGGCAGAGGTTCTCGGGGAGAGTGTTTATAACTATGTGCTAGCGAACAAGCGCAGGGAGTGGGCACTGTATCGCTCGCAGGTAACACCCTTTGAGATTGAGCAAAATCTTCGCAGCCTGTAAATGTCAAGACCAAGGGATAACCCGCTATCTGAACTGGCAAAGTTTGGCTTTGAAGAGCTTTCGAACGCACTGACCGGTCTCAATCGACTCGTCGAGCTTGTAGGTGATGTTGGTCACACCGCTCCAAATCCACTATCTATGTCTGCGTCGCCAGACAGGTCGCTAACGTTTCTGCTGCGACTCGCTGAGTTGGAACCAAAGTTAGTTGCAAAGATTTTGAGAAATGAAAAGGCGGCGAATCGGCTCGCCGCGATTAGCGGTGCTTCCGACGCACTCGCCGATCAACTTTTGCGAAGGCCAGCTGACTGCGAACTATTTCTCAAACCGGCAAAAATCCCCAAGAGTTTCGAGCTGTCATCAGCAGACAGGACGAAACTAAGGGTCGAATACCGGAAGTATCTATTGCAAATAGCGGACTGGGACCTGCAGCAGCCCTTTTCGGACAGTTTCGTAGAGGTGTCCACAGCCCTATCGGATTTGGCGGGAGCTGCGTTAGCCGCCGCTTTGATAGTAGCTTCAGATGAACTTGTGGCTGAGGGTCGAATTACGGAGGCGCAACGAGAAGAGTCAAAGCTTGCGATTATCGCGATGGGAAAGTGCGGCGCGCGTGAGCTGAACTACCTCAGCGATGTCGATGTCATCTACGCCTCTAACTCCACCGGCGATGCAGTTGCGACGGCTACGAAAATTGCTGCTCGCCTCGCACTGGTGATCGACGAGGCAGGGAAGGAGCCTGGCCTATGGCAGGTGGATCCAAACCTGCGGCCGGAAGGTAAGGACGGGGCCCTTGTCAGAACTGTTGATAGCCACATCAGCTACTACCAAAAGTGGGCCCATGCCTGGGAATTCCAAGCCCTGCTGAAAGCTCGTTACATAGCGGGGGATGAGCAAATCGGCGCGGACTACATCTGGCGAGTCAAGGCGCTGATTTGGGAGAAGTCAAACCGCTCAGAAATCGTTGAAAGTGCCAGAAATCTAAGGCGTCGCGTCCTTGAAAACATCCCAATAGCGGATCAGGAGCGCCAGATTAAATTGGGCAGAGGTGGTCTGCGCGATGTCGAATTTACGGCACAGCTGCTGCAGTTGGTGCACGGAGTGGCGGATGAGTCTCTTCGAGTCATGGGGACCCTGGAAGCGCTGCAGGCGCTAACGGACGCCGGGCTTTTGGCACGTGCGGACAGAGAAACTTTTGAAAAGGCCTATAAAACTCTCAGAAGTTTAGAACACAGGGTTCAGCTACTGAAGCTGAGAAGAACACACCTGCTCCCCACCGACGCCCAAGATCTGCGAAGAGTTGCAAGGTCATTGAACCTGGGCTGGGACATAACGGCAGTGGAGGAACTTTGGACCCGAACACGCACCGAGGTTGCTGGTTTGCACGACACAGTGTTCTATCGGCCCCTGCTCGCGGCTACCGCTGCCCTCACCCCGGGCGAGGTGGCGCTATCCAGTGATGAGATTTCTAGTCGTCTAACCGCACTCGGGTTCAAAGACAGTAAAGGAGCCATGGAGCATATCAGGGCGATAAGTTCTGGGTTGTCGAGGCGAGCAATCATCCAGCGAACTCTGCTGCCGGTGCTGATTCGGTTTATGGCAGAGGGGACAGCTCCGGACAGAGCACTAATTACCTTTCGCAGGCTTTCCGAAACTCTCGGTGAATCGCACTGGTTTCTAAAGATGCTTCGCGACTCGTCTGGCGCAGCGGAGCGACTGATGACAACTCTTTCGCTTAGTGCATTCGCCTGTCGGCTGCTTGAGCACATACCGGAATCTAGTTCTTGGTTTGCAGACAAGGAAACACTTGTTCCGATGTCGGAGGAAGATGTTTTTGCGGAAATGGTGGCCCTTGTGGATCGAGGCCAGGGCAAGGAGTCTGTGGTTGGCGCGTTGAAGCAAATTCGGCGTCGCGAGACTTTGCGAATCGCAATCGCCGCGGTGCTGGGACTCGTTGATCAAAAAACTATTGGGCGCTCACTCACTGCCGTAACAGATTGCTACATCGCAGCAATGTTGGAGCACTGTCAAATTGAGGCGGGGACGGAAGTTGACATCTGCGTTATAGCAATGGGACGACTTGGCGGTCGAGAACTTGGGTTTGGTTCGGACGCGGATGTGATGCTGGTCTACCAAGGCGATAGCGAAGCGCTTCAGAAGCCAGCCGAAATCGTAACGGCCTCCTTGATAGATAAACTTCGCGATCCGGTATTGAATTTCGAACTCGATCTCGATCTTCGACCAGAGGGGAAAAATGGCCCCCGCATCAAATCTTTCGAGGCCTATTCCGGCTACTACAAAAAGTGGGCGGAAACCTGGGAGTTTCAGGCGCTAACTCGTGCTAGGCCCATTACCGGAAGTCAACAGTTGCGGCAAAGCTTTTTGAAGCTGATCGACCCTTACCGCTATCCGCAAGAGGTCTCCTCGAAACAGCTGTTGGATATTCGACGAATCAAAGCAAGAGTGGAAAACGAACGCCTGCCACAGGGAGCGGACCCGAATCGACACCTAAAGCTAGGTAGGGGATCGATCTCAGACGTAGAGTGGCTCGTCCAACTTCTACAACTTCGTCTAGCGGCTCTAGATGCTGCTTTGCAAGGCGGCGGCACTATTGAAACGCTTTGGCATCTCGTGAAAGGCGGACACATCCAGCGAGACGATGCGGCCCAATTGGAAAAGGCGTGGCTACTTTCTTCGAGGATTAGGGGAGGAATCGTGCTTAGCCAGGATAAGCCTTCCGACATACTGCCAGTTGATAGAGGACAGCTTGAGTCTGTTGCCCGGATCCTTGGTTATCAACCCGGCTCCGCGCTTGAACTCGAAGAGTCTTACCTGAGCACGACTCGCAAGTCGCGAGCTGTCTTCGAAAAACTTTTCCTCAGCTAACGCAAAAGGCGGAGGATCGCTCCTCCGCCGTTGCACTTACAGGACCTATACGCCGTAGTAGAGCTCGAACTCGTAAGGGTGTGGCCTTAGAGCCATTGGCTTGAGCTCCTTTTCGCGCTTGTAGTCGATCCAGGTTTCAATTAGGTCCTTGGTGAACACGTTTCCTTCCATGAGGTAATCGTGGTCTGCTTCGAGAGCCTTCAAAACTTCTTCGAGGTTTCCAGGTACCTGAGGAATCAGTTTGGCTTCTTCTGCTGGAAGTTCGTAGAGGTCCTTATCTACCGGCTCATGTGGCTCGATGCGGTTCTTGATTCCGTCCAATCCGGCCATCAACATTGCAGAGAACGCCAGGTATGGGTTTCCCGATGCGTCGGGAGCTCGGAATTCAATTCGTTTTGCTTTCGGGTTTGAACCGGTCATCGGTATTCGAATTGCCGCGGAGCGGTTACCCGCAGAGTAAACCAAGTTCACCGGAGCTTCAAACCCTGGCACCAGGCGGTGATAGGAATTGATCGAGGGGTTGGTAAAAGCAAGCACAGAGGGTGCGTGCTTCAGCAAACCGCCGATGTACCAGCGCGCGACGTCCGAGAGCGAGCCATAACCAGACTCGTCGTAAAACAGTGGCTTTCCATCTTTCCAAAGGGACTGGTGCACGTGCATGCCCGAACCGTTGTCTCCAAAGAGTGGCTTTGGCATGAAGGTCGCGGTTTTGCCGTATTGGTTTGCCACATTTTTGACGATGTACTTGAACTTCAACACGTCATCGGCTGACTTTACAAGGGTGTCAAAGCGGTAGTTGATCTCACACTGTCCAGCGGTTCCGACTTCGTGGTGGCTGCGCTCGACGTTTAGTCCTGCGCCTTCAAGTTCAACGACGATGGCATCCCGGATGTCTGCAAGGTGATCAACTGGAGACACTGGGAAGTATCCGCCCTTGTAGCCGGTCTTATTGCCTAGGTTTCCGCCCTCTTCGTGACGCGCTGTATTCCAAGCGCCCTCAACCGAGTCGACGATGTGGAAAGAGGTGTTGCTCTTGGTTTCGTAGCGAACTTCATCAAAAATAAAGAACTCTGCTTCGGGAGCGAAGAACGCTGTGTCTGCAATACCGGTGGATGCTAAGTAACGCTCGGCCTTGTGTGCAACCTGTCTTGGATCGCGGTGGTACAGCTCTCCGTTGCGTGGGTTGTAGATGTCAAAGCTGACAATCAAAGTCTTTTCGATACGAAATGGATCGATGTACGCAGTGGTCACATCCGGAATCAACTGCATGTCTGATTCATGAATCGAAGCGAAGCCTCGAATCGAGGAAGCGTCAAAGAGCTGACCATCCGCGAAGAACTCTTCGTTGATTTGCGAAACGGGAAGATTGAAGTGCTGCTGAACGCCTGGTAGGTCGGTAAAACGAACGTCTAGAAACTTGACGTCGTTTTCCTTGATGAAGGCGAGAACCTCGGACGCTGTCTTGAACATGGGGGTTCCTCTTTCGAGTAGTACTTAGTGGTTCCGGTTGGAATGGTTAAAAACTAGTCAGCAAATGTTTCGGGAATGTTAAACTTTGCGTTTTGGCGCCCGCAATTTGTTGGGGTCAATTCCCTTAGGAATTGGCAGTGCGCCATTGCCAGCCAGTGCAGAGAGTCTGTTGCTCACGGCTGTCACCTCGGAGCGATTTATGCTTTTCTTGAGCTTGTACACGTTTTTAAGCAGAGCGTGGAGCCGAATGCCACCATTGTCAACGTGAACCCTTAGCTTGTGCACGGTTACCCCTGGAACCGAGCGGGATACCTTTCGAGATTCATCTTCGAGCATCTGCGTAACCCTTGCGGATGAACCCTCTCCGATTAGAACCACACCGGCGGGACCAATCATGCGATAGACCGCTTCTCGGGTCTTCGCGTTTACCGCAACCGGAGTTGACTGCGCCTTCCATCGGCGACGTATTTGGGAGTCGAGAACGGCACCAACCGCTCCAGCTTGACCCTCAATCTGAATGTAGGCATTGCGCTCAGCACGCTTACTCATTACCACCATGCCCACCAGTAGGCCAGTTGTGCTGCCTGTGACAATCCATAGCCAAAAACTAAAGGATCCAATTGGAGCGGTTATGAGACCAACCAGGAAACCAACTCCGATTGCGCTCAATACCCCCAGGGCAGCCAGCCAAACAGATGTTGGATCATTCTTCGCAGTGATCTTGTAGATTCGCCAAAGTTGGCGCATGCGACCCGGTTTTTTATTCTTCTTAGCCATCTGCCTAATTCTAGTTAGGCGACGGCGCTTGCCTGGTGAAACTCAAGCTTGTCCGCGAGGTGTCTGAGTTGCTCCGGAATCTCTCGGTCCTTTGCAATCATGCTTTTCGCCCATAATCTTCCGGCTCGATAGCTAGAACGAACCAATGGACCTGCGAGGACCCCCAGATAACCAATGTTTTCAGCCACGCTTGCCAGTTCAACAAATTCTGCCGGCTTTACCCATCGTTCGACCGGGTGATGCCGGGGGGTGGGTCGCAGGTACTGGGTGATAGTGATGATGTCAGTTCCTGCGTCGTGCAAATCCTGCAGCGCCTGGTGCACCTCTTCAATTTCCTCACCCATTCCTAGGATCAGATTCGACTTCGTCACCATCCCTGCCTCACGGGCTTGAGTGAGCACATCTAAAGAACGCTCGTACGTAAAGGCAGGTCGAATTCTTTTAAAGATTCGGGGAACGGTCTCGACATTGTGGGCGAATACCTCCGGCTTTGCATCGAAGATTTTTTGCAACAGCTCTGGGCGGCCAGAGAAGTCAGGCACCAAGATTTCCACCCCGGTACCAGGGGACTTGCGGTGGATCTGCCTAATTGTCTCTGCATAGAGCCAGGCACCCTCATCAGGAAGGTCGTCTCTAGCTACTCCGGTAACGGTTGCGTAGCGCAACTCCATCTCTCGAACTGAGACTCCAACCCGTCTTGGTTCATCGGCATCAAACGCGGCGGGCTTACCCGTGTCTATCTGGCAAAAATCGCATCTTCTGGTGCACTGAGAGCCGCCAATAAGGAAGGTCGCTTCGCGATCTTCCCAGCATTCGAAAATATTCGGGCAACCTGCCTCCTGGCAAACGGTGTTGAGGTTCTTTTCCTTAACAAGTGCCTGCAGCTGCTTGTATTCAGGGCCCATTTTCGCAGTCGTTCTGATCCACTCGGGCTTACGCTCAATTGGAACAGCACTGTTGCGAGCTTCAAGTCTGAGAAGCTTGCGCTCCGGCTTAGGCTCTGGCATTTGGTATCTCTCCCATTTTCTCAATCACTAGGTTAGCTGCCACCTCTGGAGTGATAAGTGTTCCAGTCAATACTGACAGTGTGGTGTTAGTCGCATCGGCAATTCCACAGGCAACTATGTGCTCGTAAGCCTCTAGCGAGTTGGAGCAATTTAGCGCGAATCCGTGCATCGTCACCTTTTCGGAGATTCGAATTCCGATCGCTGCAACTTTTTGGGTTCCAACCGGTGTCTTTACCCAAACCCCGGTTCTGCCCTGAACTCTGATTCCTGTCACCCCAAACTCTGCAATGACCTCGATTAGGACCCCCTCGAGCCACCGCACGTAGGCAACCACGTCAATCGGTTGCGGTAGGCGCATGATGGGATAGCCGATTAGCTGCCCGGGGCCATGCCATGTAATTTTCCCGCCTCGATTGGTCTCGACAAACGAGCTGCCATCATCTGGGAGTTCACTCATCTCAGTTCTTTTTCCAGCCGTGTAGACGGGGGAGTGCTCCAATAGTAAAACCGTGTCCGGGAGAGTCCCGGCGGAGACGCCGGCATGAGTGTCCAGCTGCAACTGGTATGCGGTTTCGTAGTCTATGAACTCCGGGTCTAAAGCTACCTTGGTGAACTCAGGCATCACGAAACCTAGAATTCCCAAAGTTCTCCACAGTTCTTACGATTAATTCCGAACTGAATAGCGAACCGGCGGATACTGGAACAATGAAACCATTAGCCATCCAATTTGGAAAACGAATAGTCCTCATCGCAGGAAGCCCAAAAGATCTCAAGGACATAGCGGTAGTCAGAAATCCAAACGCAAATCTGGTTCTGGTCAAGGTGGAGTTAGATTCCTAGGTTTGGTTCGAAGTTGCCCTCTTCAAGACGGGCTTTGACGGCCATCAGGTAACGGGAAGCATCTGCACCATCGATAATCCTGTGGTCATAGCTCAGGGCCAGGTAAACCAATGAGCGAATCGCGATGCTCTCGTTGCCTTCGCTGTCAAGGACTACGGCCGGACGCTTGGCAACAATTCCAGTTCCCAGGATTGCCGACTGCGGCAAGAAAACGACGGGTGTGTCAAACAGTGCGCCCCGAGAACCCGTGTTGGTAAGAGTGAAAGTTCCGCCCGAAAGCTCGTCCGGTTTCAGCTTATTACTTCTGGTTCGCTCGGCTAAGTCCGCAATTTGCTGTGAGATCTGAGCGATAGTCAGCTGGCTTGCGTCCCTGATTACAGGAGTGAGTAGGCCACGCTCGGTGTCTACGGCAAATGAGATGTTCTCGGTTGGGTGGTAAACGATGTTTTCACCGTCGACCGTGGAATTGATCTTGGGGTTTGATGCAAGAGCTTCGGCCGATGCCAGAGTGAAGAAGGGCATGAAGCTCAGCTTGGTTCCCGTCTTTAGCGTGAACTCAGCCTGGACTCTGGAGCGCAACTGAGCAACTCGGGTGACGTCGACTTCAACAACTGAGGTGAGTTGAGCTGACTCTTGCATTGATGCGACTGCCCGCTCTGCCAGTACTTTTCGAAGGCGTGACATGGGCTCTGTGGTGCCGCGGAGCAAAGACGCCTCAGCCATTGTGCCCGCCGGCTTTGCGGCTTGAATCGGCGAAGGACTGAACTGATAGGCCTGTACGTCTTCCTTACGAATTCGACCCCCGACACCAGTTCCACGAACCTTTGTGAGATCTACGCCAAGTTCGTGCGCCAGCTTTCTGACGATTGGAGTCACATAGTTTGGATCGTCCTCAGAAGAAGTAACAGGCGAAATGGTCGCTGGAGTTGCTAGAGGCGCTGCCACCGGAGGCTGAGGTGTTACCACAGTTGGCTCTACGGGAGCTGCAACTGGTGCCACGGGGGCGACTGGCGGCTCTGGCGCTGCAATAGGCGGAGCTGGGGGAGCAACCTGCACTGGCGTTTCAGCCACCACCGGTGTCTCTGCGACTACCGGAGCAGGGACCTCTGGAGCCACGGGTGCTGCCGCAGACTCGGCGCCCTCTCCGACAATTGCCAAGACCGCACCAACCTCAACAGTTTCGTCTTCCTGAACCAAAATCTGCTGAAGGACGCCAGCAACAGGAGAAGGGATCTCGGTGTCGACCTTGTCGGTTGAGACTTCAACCAGTGGCTCATCCAGCGCGACTAAATCTCCCACTTTTTTTAGCCAACGGGTGATGGTGCCCTCGGTAACTGACTCACCTAGTGCTGGAAGGACTACTTCGCTCATCGAGTTTCTTCTTTCAATCTATGCGTGTGCGTGCAGCGGCTTACCGGCTAGCGCGAGGTGCGCTTCTCCGATTGCCTCATTCATTGTTGGGTGGGCGTGTATCAGCGGGGCGACATCCTCTGGGTAAGCCTCCCAGTGAACAATTAGCTGGGCCTCACCAATCTGCTCACCGGCTCTAGATCCAATCATGTGAAAACCAATAACCGGACCCTTGTTTTGACGGATTAATTTAATTACTCCGGCCGTTCCAAGGATGTTGCTCTTGCCGTTCCCGGCAAGGTTGTACTCGTAAATCGAAATGTTCTCGGCGCCAAATTTTTCCTGGGCTTGTGCTTCGGTTAGACCAACTGAGGCAATTTCTGGCTCGCAGTATGTAACTCGCGGTATGTCCCACTCTTCTACCCGCAACGGGTTCAGACCGGCGAGCTCCTCAGCGACAAATATTCCCTGCATGAAACCCCTGTGCGCAAGTTGCAGCCCCGGAACAATGTCGCCAACGGCGTAGACACCGGGCAGGGAAGTCTCAAGTCTGTCATTGGTGATCACGAAGCCACGATCCATTTGGACACCCTGATCCTCATAGCCAAATCCAGTTGCGTTTGGTGCCCTGCCGACCGCGACAAGTAAGAGATCGGCACTGACAACATCACCGCTCTCCAGCTCAACTTGCACCCCAGCATCGGATTCGGTGATGGTTTTGAATTTGCTACCTAGCTTTAGCTCTATTCCGCGCTTTTTATATGCTCGCTCGAGACCCTTGCTCATGCTCGGATCCTCGTTAGGAACCAGCCTGTCCAAGCCTTCAACGATTACAACCTCTGCTCCGAAAGAGCGCCAAACGGAGGCAAACTCAACACCGATGACGCCGCCACCAAGAATTGCTACTCGATTCGGAATCCAGTCCATCAGCAGAGCCTGATCGCTTGTGATGACGCGATTGGTGATTTCAATTCCGAGTGTCTTGGAAACTGAGCCGGTGGCAAGCACAACGTTCTTACCGGTATAGCTTTCGGTGCCTACCGTCACAGTCTTGGGGCCGGTTAGGTGTCCTTCACCCTGCACCGATGTGATGCTCTTTTGCATCCCAACAAGGCCGGTTAAGCCTTTGTAAAGCTTGTCGACGATTGAGTCGCGGTACTTGTTCACCTGGGGCATGTCGATGCCCTGGAACGTCGCCTGGACGCCAAAGTGATCGGCTTCTCTTGTCGTGTCAGCGACTTCGGCAGAATGCAAAAGTGCCTTGGTAGGTATGCAGCCACGGTGTAGACAAGTCCCGCCGAGCTTATCTCTCTCGATAAGTGCGACACTCATACCCAATTGAGCGGCGCGGAGAGCGGCTGCATAGCCACCACTCCCACTACCAAGAATTACGAGGTCAAAGTTGTTGTCGGCCAATTAAGCTCCAAAATATCTGCGGAAACAGGTAAAGCCTAATGCCTAGTTCAGCTCCATGCTTCTAGCAAGTTCGACCAGAGTTCGCATCATCACTCCGCTTGCTCCCTGGGGGTTAAGGGAATACGGCGCCGCATCATTATTAGCGGGCCCAGCGATGTCAAGGTGCGCCCAAGACTGTTGTTTGTCTACAAATTCACTCAAAAACCAACCGCCAACCAACATGCCTCCCGCACGGTTACCCACCTTGGCGTTGGTCATATCCGCAATCTCCGAATCTAGGACCGCTCGAAGTTCTTCCGGCAATGGCATTTCCCAGACCAGTTCCTGCGCCGATTTGGCGGCTAGCAAAAGTTCTGATATGACCGCTCCCTGGCCCATAAGGCCAGCAAATCGGTTTCCAAGCGCGATTGTGGCCGCTCCGGTGAGCGTTGCCACGTCAACGATGTGGTCCGGCTTGTATTCCGCGATTACGTCAAGGCCATCAGCCAGTACAAGACGTCCCTCTGCATCAGTGTTGATCACTTCAACGGTTTTACCGCTGCGCATGCGAATGACATCTCCGGGTCTGGTCGCAATTCCTGAGGGCATGTTTTCTGCCAGGGCCATAACCGCTGTCACATTGACTTTGAGACCTAGTTTTGCGATTGCGGTGATAGCACCAAAGACCGTCGCCGATCCAGCCATGTCGTACTTCATTCCAACCATGGAGTCTGGTGGCTTCAGCGATAGTCCTCCAGTGTCGAAAGTAATTCCTTTTCCCACCAGGCCGAGGTGCTTACCCCCGCCGCGGTATTTCAAAAGCACCAATCGAGGCGGCCGAACAGATCCCTTACCAACGGCGAGAATTCCACCACAGCGCTCTTTTTCGAGTCTTTTTTCATCCCAAATTTCGACGTCAACCTTGGATTTCGCAAGATGAGACTTGACCGCTTGGGCAAGCTTCTCGGGCCAAAGATCGTTAGCGGGGGTGTTAATTAGTCTTCGAATCGTAAGGACCTCGGCGGCAATAGTCTCAACTTCAGTCAAATCAAGATCGAGCGTTGACTCCACGAGCAATGAAATTTCTCGAGATTCATTCTTGCTTCTGTAATCGCTAGCGGTCTTGCCACCTAGCAGTGCCCCTAGAGCAACATCTTTGGCCCGGTCAGGATCAAAACCACGCAGGTCGTAAACCAATGCAGCGCCAGCAACGCTGGCTCGAACAGCTGCCGCACCAAAATCCTTTGCCTTTGAGCGGTCTGGCAATCCAACGGCCAAAATACTTCCGTGGCTGGTGGTTATCGTCGCAACATTATTGGGCTTGGCCTCGACTTTCCAAAGGGTCAGCTGTTCCTTTGAAAACGCGGAAAGAGCCTCATGGTCTGACCCCGGCTCAATGGCGATAGCCAATTGATAGAGACCGGAAGGTGGTGACTTAATGACGTTAATTGCATGCATAAAACTTGATTCTAGGTGGGTTAGTATCGGCCTATGGGCAAGCTTTATCGCATTCTTGGTGACCTCGAGTCAGCAAAGGGGTTGCCTCTTGTCGCAATGCTTTCGGGTTTCAGTGATTCCGGATCTACAATCGGTCAGATTTCGGAGCACTTCTTCGCCAATTTGGATAACGAGCTTCTATTGAAGTTTGACAATGATGAACTGCTTGATTACCGCAGTCGACGTCCCACGCTCTTTTTTGAGAAGGACCACATTGAGTCTTACGAACCCCAAACCCTGGCCGTCTATCTGGTTAGGGATGAGGCGGACCAACCATTTTTATTCCTCGAGGGATATGAACCCGACATGCGCTGGGAGGCATTCGCCGAGGACATTGTTGATCTGGTCCAGCTTCTAGAGGTTAAGAGTTTCACCTGGGTTCATTCGATTCCGTTTCCAATTCCACACACCAGGCCTGTTGGGGTAACAGTGAGTGGCAATCGTAGCGACATGATTGAGCGATTCTCGGAGTGGAAGCCGCAGACTCAAGTTCCGGGGAACGTTATTCACCTTCTAGAATTTCGACTATCTCAACACGGTCTTGCAACCGCCGGATTTGTATTGCTGGTTCCGCACTACCTTGCGGATAATGAGGTCCCACGTGCCGCTCTCAGTGGCGTGGAGTTGATCACAGCTGCGACTGGTTTGGTCTTTCCAACAGATGAGATCCGCGAGCGTGCATCCAAATTCGATGAGAAAGTCTCGGCGCAGGTTGAAGAAAATGCCGAGCTGGCAAAACTGGTACAAACTCTCGAACAGGGCTACGCATCTGGGGAATCTGGTCCATCTCGGGCGCCGATAGGAAAACCAACCGGGACCCCACTATCAGCTGACGATCTCGCAGAGGAACTCGAGCAGTACCTAACAACCATGCGAAAGATGCGCGACGACGGGGAATAATCTCGGCTAAATCTTGCTTTTCACCCTGTACTCAACAAATGAGTGGCATACTTATACAAACCCTTTTAGGTCTTTTTCGGACTTGACAAGGGTTTAAAGTCTGCCCGACGCAAGGAAAGAAATCATCGCAACTGTCTCTAAGGCGAAAGCCAAGTCAACCGCAGCTAAGCCGCGCGCCAAAAAGGTCGCAGCGGTGGAACTGGACGACGTTGAAGATGAGGATGATTCCGTAGAGCTGATTGTGGCTGAAGCCCAGGAGGCCGTTGACATCTCTACCGTGGATGAGGCCAAAATCGTCGAAGTGGATGATTCCGAGCCAATCACCGAGAGCATTCAACTTCCATCAGACGCGCTTGTAATCAAGGACGATGAAGACGACATCCCAGTTCAGAACCTCACGATTAGCGGTGCGACAGCAGATCCGGTCAAGGATTACCTGAAGCAAATTGGAAAAGTAGCCCTGCTGAACGCGGAGCTCGAGGTCGAACTAGCCAAGCGAATCGAAGCAGGATTATTCGCGGAAGAAAAGCTAGCCAACGAAACAAAACTCTCCCCGGCAGACAAGCGTGATTTGAACTGGGTTGTCAAGGACGGCCAGCGCGCCAAGTCACACCTATTGGAGGCAAACCTGAGACTTGTGGTCTCTCTTGCCAAGCGATATACCGGCAGGGGAATGCAGTTCTTAGACCTAATCCAAGAGGGAAACCTGGGCCTGATTAGAGCTGTTGAGAAGTTTGATTACACCAAGGGCTATAAGTTTTCCACCTATGCAACCTGGTGGATCCGACAGGCAATCACCAGGGCCATGGCCGACCAGGCAAGAACCATTCGTATCCCGGTGCACATGGTTGAGGTCATCAACAAACTTGCTCGCGTCCAGCGCCAGCTGCTGCAAGACCTGGGCCGCGAACCAACTCCAGAAGAACTTGCAGCCGAACTAGACATGACCCCTGAGAAGGTTGTAGAGGTTCAGAAGTATGGCCGCGAGCCAATCTCTCTCTCGACACCGCTTGGCGAAGATGGTGACAGCGAGTTTGGCGATCTTATTGAGGACACCGAGGCTGTAGTGCCAGCGGATGCGGTGGGGTTCACAATGCTGCAACAGGAGCTAGATCGAGTTTTGGAATCACTGCACCCAAGAGAGGCTGGAGTCATTAAGTCTCGCTTCGGCTTGGGAGACGGCGTGCAGATGACGCTTGACCAGATTGGTGAAAAGTTTGGCGTTACTCGCGAGCGCATTCGACAGATCGAATCCAAGACGATGTCCAAGCTGCGCCACCCATCGCGTTCCCAGTTGCTCCGGGACTACCTGGACAACTAAACACATGCAGAGAATCTTTGCGGTTGCCATCGGCAAGCTGCTGAGGTATTCGCTTCGCCTGATCAGAAGGGGCGGTGGATCTGCATTTCCAGGCCTTATCGCCTCAAAGATTGATCCAGGACTTATAAGACACTCGCTTTCGAAACTACCCATGGGCGTTGTAGTCATAAGCGGCTCAGCGGGAAAGTCCAGCACAACTCACTATCTTGTAAAATTGCTTGAGGCGCATGGAATCAGGGTCTTTACGAACCCCTCAACAGCAAACATTAAGCAGGGGCTGTTTGCGGCCGTGCTGAAAGAGTCCAGCATGACTGGAAACCTTAATTACGACATTGCAGTGCTCGAATTGGATGAGGGTCACGGCCCAGCTGTCAGTGATCAGGTTCCGATCAGACTCGTCGTTTTGACCAACGTTCTTTCAGATCAGCTGGACCGCTTTGTAGATCCTGAGTTGGTTTCGCAAAAGCTGAGCATGGTCGCGCTGCAGGCGGCTAGCTTGGTCGTGAACGCGGACGATCCAAATCTGTGTCAAATAGCTCAAAATCACGCCCGTGTTTCAGGCTTTGGTATTGGTGGCGAATTGCCATCGGATACTAGCCTCCCAAAGTACGCACTGAACTTTGGCGATCACCCAGCAATTCCAAGCTCGGTTCAAGTAAAGGTCGGAACAGTGCTGCAACTCACTGCTGATGGCAAAACCTTCGATACTCCCGCAACGTCAATTGAGCTTGCACTTAATCTTGCCGCAGCCTATTGCGCGGCCAGAGACCTGATTGAACTAAAGGAATCGGTGGTTGCCGGGGTCTTTGCCAGCAATGAAGGCGTGTTTGCAAGAAATGAGCTGGTAGAAATTCAGAATCGAATCGTAAATCTGAGGCTTGTTCAAAACCCAACCAGCTTTCAACTGAACCTTTCGGAACTAACCGGCGAAGAGGAACCACTAATGCTGATGGCTGGCAGAGACATTCACGATCCGAGCTGGTTATGGACCGTAGATTTTTCGGCACTCAGGAAAGTTCAGATAGTCGCGGGCTTCAACGCAGCCGAACTTGCGCTCAGGCTCAAAGTCGCCGGGGTAGAAGTTGACGAGGTTATTTCAGATGTCAGTGCTGCCACTGACAGGTTTTTCGCACTGCCCGGTCAGCGGCCGACAATTCTATTTTCGGCCGATGCGATGCGACGGTTTCGCCGATACACAAAGGTGGCAAAGTGACAAGCGTCTTCAGTTATCGACCTGAGTACTTCAATTTCAATGGTGATCAGGGCAATCTGGAAGTTCTCAAATATGCAACAGGTGCCGATTTGACTTTTACGAGTGATCCCATGGCCGATCTGTTGCTAGTGGGAGATGCTTCAAGGGCGGCACTCAGAGAGTTTGAGAACGAACTGCTTGAGCTTGTGCCGATTATTGAAAAGCGACTGCAAAATGGCGACCCCACACTGCTTGTTGGCAGCAGCTACGAGTTTTTCGCGAAAAGAAGTGAGTTGTTGCCCGATCTTGTAAAGGGGAACAGATTTAGCGGCTTTGTGAAGCTAATGCACGAAGCTTTTGAAGTAGTCGGTTATCGCAATTCTGAGGTAGTTGGCTCTGAACTATTCGTGAAGGGTGGGTTTATTGGAACCCTTATGTTCGGGCCAATTCTGGCGAAGAATCCCGATCTGCTGAAACTTCTTGCAAGAGAAATGGAGCTAGAGATTAGGTTGGAAAATTCCTATTGGGACCTGGTGTCCGAGGTTAGGCGAAACCTTACCTTTGGCTGAGGTCCTGGGTCTGGTCGTGCCAGTTCACAATCAGAGGCTGTAGCTTGCTTTTGTTGGCATTGCCATGGTGGGCGCAAAACAACAACTCTCCACTATCGAGCTGAACTCGAATGTAGGCCTGTGCGCCACAAACGTCACAGCGGTCATTGGCGACTAGCTTTTCTACTTCTCTGATATCTTCCATTTGTCTGTATCTAAGCATGAAGTTGGCAAACTAATTCCAATTTCGGCTCTGTTTCGCTAACTGCGAAGTGGCAATAAGTAATTGTCAGTTGAGCTGGCTAGTGTTCTGGTCGTGACCGATTACAACGCAAGACACCTTTCCGTCCTCGAAGGACTGGAGGCGGTTCGTAAACGCCCCGGCATGTACATCGGATCAACAGACGCCAGGGGGCTGATGCATTGCCTCTGGGAGATCATAGATAATTCGGTCGATGAGGCACTTGCTGGACACGGTCAGAGGATTGCAGTTTCTTCGCACGAGGACGGATCGCTATCGGTTTCGGACGATGGCAGAGGTATTCCCGTTGACATTGAACCCAGAACCGGCCTCAGCGGTGTCGAGGTTGTCTTTACCAAGCTCCACGCCGGAGGAAAGTTTGGAGGCGGTTCATATGGTGCGTCCGGAGGACTGCACGGCGTTGGGGCATCTGTTGTAAATGCACTTAGTGCGCGGTTGGATGTTGAAGTAGACCGCAATGGAAAAACCCATTCGATGAGCTTTCGTCGTGGCGAGCCTGGAGTTTTTGACGGATCAGGACCCCTAGCAGCATTTACGCCGTTCATCGACAACAGTGAGTTAAAAGTGTCGGGAAAGATACCCAAGGGGATCTCTGGAACCAGAGTTCGGTACTGGCCTGACCCGCAAATCTTTGAGTCCACCGCGGTCTTCTCCCCGGCAGAGATCTCAGCGCGTTTGAGGCAAACAGCATTTTTAGTTCCGGGCCTTGACTCAGCATCAATAGCCATGATGGGGAGACGGAGGTCTATAAATATGATGGTGGAACATCCGCCTACGTGCAATTCCTATCCAAAGACAGCCCGCTTACTCAGACCCATCGAATCCAAACTCAAGCGCAATTCAAAGAAACAGTTCCAGTCTTAGATCAAGATGAGAGCGCGATGGTCTCAAAGGAACTTGAAAGAGAATGCAGAATCGATATTTCCTTGAGGTGGGGAACGGGCTTTGACACCGATGTCCGCAGTTTTGTGAACATAATCTCGACTCCAAAGGGCGGCACTCATCTGTCTGGATTCGAGCAGGGACTTTTGAAGGCTTTCAGGTCGGTAATTGAAACTAATGCTCGCAAGCTAAAAGCAACGGGTCTGAAAATTGAGCGTGACGATGTTATGACGGGCCTTACCGCAGTTGTTTCTGTCAGTTTCCCCGAACCTCAATTCGAGGGTCAAACTAAGGAGGTCCTTGGAACACCGGCAATCAAGGCCTTGGTGTCCAACGCGGTGGCGAAGTGGTTCGACGATTATCTACTCGGTAAGGCCAAAGGAACAAAACAGGAAGTCGAGAATCTCCTAGACAAGGTTGTCAGCGAGGCAAAAGCAAGAATCAGCGCCAGGTCCCTGAAGGACACTCAAAGGCGCAAAAACGCACTGGAGTCCTCCTCGCTACCCTCCAAGCTCGTTGACTGCAGAGCAGATGCAACTAAGGGGAGCGAGCTATTCATAGTCGAGGGGGACAGCGCCCTGGGGACAGCTAAGCTCGCTCGCGATTCTGCCTTCCAGGCACTTCTGCCAATTCGGGGGAAAATACTGAATGTCCAAAAGGCTTCGCTGTCGGACATGCTCTCAAACGCCGAGTGCGCCGCAATCATCCAGGTGTTGGGAGCGGGTTCCGGTAGAACCTTTGAGTTGGGCCAGGTGAGATACGAGAAGATCATTCTGATGAGCGATGCGGACGTTGATGGCGCACACATCCGAACACTCTTACTGACCCTGTTTTTCAGGTATATGAGGCCACTTGTGGAGGCCGGAAGGGTCTATGCCGCCGTTCCACCACTGCACCGTGTCATGGTTTCAAAAGGTAGAACCAAGGAGGCCGTTTACACCTATTCTCAACAAGAACTGTTTGATTTGCTCGCCGCTTTGGATAAGTCCGGTACTAGCTATCAGCAACCCTTTCAGCGCTATAAGGGCCTTGGAGAAATGGATGCGGACCAGCTAGCGGAAACCACGATGATGCCCAGAAACCGAACCCTCAGAAGAATTACCGCGGCAGACGCAGAGGCTGCAGCTGAAGTTTTTGAATTACTTATGGGTAATGAAGTGGCACCAAGAAGAGATTTCATCGTTGAATCTGCCGACAGCTTTGATCGGGAAAAAATAGACGCCTAAACCGCTGCTCCCAGATAGCTGGCCACAGGACTACCGCTACCGTCACGCCGCGAATCTAGCTCGGGCATCGACATGGGTTTGCTATCAAGGTCCAGAACTACACCCTCTCGAGCCAAAGCCGCAAAGTACAGCTGGTCCTCGCCTTTTAGGAACCGGTGACAACGAACTCCCTGGGTCGCCCGCCCCTTTTCGGGAAAAGCGGAAAGCGACGTTACCTTGCAGGAGCCAGGATCTGTCGCTCCGAGCGACTGAGCACTGTTCGCAGCTGTTATAACCATCTCGCCACCAAAACTCACACCGAAGAAAATCGCCCTGCTATTGCCAAGGTTGATGCCCGCCATGCCGGTGGCTGGGAGTCCCTGGGGACGAACAGCGCTGGCCCCAAAGACCAGAATGTTTGCCTCGTTGGAAATGAACACAAGCTTTGAGTTCTCTTCGCACTTCGACACTCCGATAAGTTCATCACCGTCTTTGAGGTTGATGAGCTCCACATCTTCTCGATCTGGCAGTGGCCCGGAAATACGCTTTACCACTCCGAGAGCAGTTCCAAGAGCGTAGCGAGCATCCTCACTCCACGGCATAATGCCTAAAACTCGCTCCTTAGTCAGGCCAAGAAACTCAGTGGCCTGATTTCCCATCGGACTTGAACTAGAACTTGGTAGATCGCTGACGTGCACGCGAATAGCTCTGCCCAGAGTTGTTACAAAAGCTATGTCGGCACGCGTGGTGGTTGGAATTTGAAGGCCCAGGTCAGCTGCCCCTGGCTTTGCAGTTCTGTAAACCATGCCCATTGGTGAATAGACAACAACCGCTGGTTCGTCCTGTATTTCGACAACCTGGACCGGCTTTCTCGAAACCACCATGCCATCGGAATCGATGAGCTGGGTCCGCCTGGAGTCTCCGTACTCGATAGCAACCTGCTCTAGTTCTTTAGAGACCTGAGACCTGATTGCCGGTTCTGAGCTAAGCAACTTCTCCAACTCAGCGATCTCTTTGCGAAGAACGTCAGCCTCTTGCTCGAGTTCGATGATGGAGAACTTGGTGAGCCTGCGAAGCCTAAGCTCGAGAATGTAATCGGCCTGAAGTTCAGTGAGCTCGAATACGCTCTTGAGCCGCTCCCTGGCATTTTCCGCAGTGTCAGAACTGCGTATTACCTCAATTACCTCATCGATGTTCAGTACCGCAATGTGAAGCCCATCCAGCAGATGCAATCGCGCTCTGCGCTTGTCTAGTCTGTTTTTGCTCCGTCTGGTTACCACTTCGATTCGGTGCTTGAGGTAGACCTCCAAAAGCGCCTTCAGGGGCATTTGCTGTGGGCGTCCGTCCACCAGAGCAACGTTGTTTACACCGAATGATTCTTCAAGGGGTGTCAGTCTGTATAAAGCATCGGTGACCGATTGCGGGTCAAAACCAGTCTTGAGTTCGATAATCAGTCGCAAACCGTTATCACGATCGGTCAGATCAACCACGTTGTGGATGCCCTCAAGCTTTTTGGCACCCACCGCATCTCTGATTTTGTCGATAACCCTCTCAGGGCCAACCAGGTAGGGCAACTCGGTGACAACCAAACCCGTTCTTCTGGGGCCAACGGTCTCTACTGTCACCTTTGCGCGCATCCGAAAACTGCCGCGTCCGGTCTCATACGCATCCTTCAAGCCCTCGCCCACCAGCGCTATTGCTCCGGAGGGGAGGTCTGGACCCGGGATATGCTCCATGATCTCGCCAAGCGTAAGTTCAGGCTTTGCTATCAGGGCCTGGAGCGCAGCAACAACCTCGCGCATGTTGTGAGGCGGCATGTTGGTTGCCATACCAACGGCAATTCCACTTGCACCATTAACCAGAAGATTGGGGAAGGCAGCCGGCAAAACGGTAGGTTCCAGCAGCTGTGCGTCGTAGTTTGGTTCGAAACCAACTACATCTTCGTCAAGCGACTCATTAAGCAGCAAGGCAGCCCTGGTGAGACGGGCCTCGGTATATCTTGCTGCCGCCGGGCCATCGTCTAGCGAGCCAAAATTGCCATGACCGTCAATGAGTGGGGCACGAAGGCTAAAGGACTGTGACATTCGGACCAGCGCGTCATAGATTGCACCGTCACCATGCGGATGAAGCTTTCCCATAACTTCTCCAGTTACCCTGGCGGACTTGACGTGGCCACGATCCGGGCGAAGCCCCATCTCTCCCATCTGGTAAACGATTCGACGCTGAACTGGTTTTAGGCCGTCCCGTGCGTCGGGCAAAGCTCGCGAGTAGATGACGGAGTAGCTGTACTCCAAGAACGACTCGCGCATTTCTTTAGCGACATCGATATCAACGATTCGCTCGGTGTTGTCGGTCATGGTTCCTTGCTGTGGCAAACTTGGGTGGTGAGCACGACTTTACCCTCCCTCCCAAAAGCTTTCGGGACAATTCGACACGTGTTCAAATCAGCGCTTCTCTCTACCCAAAGCCTTGAAAATCCGATGCAGTTCGGTAGTGCCTCGCGCGTAGTCGTCGTGCTGATCGATGGTTTGGGAGTTGAACAAATTAGACAGCGCGCGGGACATGCGCCATGGCTTGCGTCCCTGCTTAACGCTGGCACAATAACTCACTCAGTTTTCCCCGCAACCACCAGCTCAAACATCGCGTCGTTTGGGACCGGTTTATGGCCGGGCGAACACGGACTGATTGGACACCTGGTATGGGATAGAAGGCACGACGAGCGTATGAACCTGCTTGTGGGCTGGAACGAAAGAACCGACCCGCTGGTCTGGCAACCTCATCCAACGGTTGCTGAGATGGCGGCCGAACTAGGTGTGACAACGCATGTCGTTACCGCAGGTGAATACCGAGATACCCCTTACACCAGGGCGACCATGCGAGGAGCTTTATTCAGCGCGGCTGAAAGCTGGACTGAAAGGTTT
>JAGYIH010000019.1 GCA_018402615.1 Aquiluna sp. | reverse complement strand
AGCCTCTATCTACTGGCGCATCGCGCCCAGCAGGGCCATCCGCAGAGCGGATGAGCGATTCAGAAACAGGCGCGTCGGCAAGCTCGCTTGCCAGAGAGTCTGATTCGGAAGCTCCAGCTTGGCTTGCCCAAGCGCAGCCCTGCTGGCTTTTCTGGTATCCGTGTCCATCAGTGTCATTTGATTCGGTCGTTCCCACTCCCTCACCCTTCGGGCCAACCTTCGGTTGCTCGTTCTCATGCCCGCCCTGGCGCTCGATTGTGGTTAAAAAATCTCCGCGCCTCTGCGCCTCCGCGGGAACTTCCCCTATCTTCAATCTCCGATCTTCTATCTCCTTTTTTGCTGAAAGCAAAAACCTCCCCCAATAGCTGGCATGGCGCTTTTGCGCCGCCCCCGTAGCAGTTATTTTTCCGGGATCACCCACTCGATATAATTCATAAGTTCCGGGCGTGTGCACGACCCTAGCCCCCGCCAGCAGGCATCTCAGAAACATCAACTGATCTTCGGTTCCAAATAGTTCCTCTGGAAAACCTCCTATTTTTTGAACAATTGACCGCCGAAATAAACACGCATGAGGCACCACCGACCAATTCGTCAGCAGCGCCTTGATCAAATCCCCCTCCGGCAACCCCCGGGCTTGAAGGATTGGCCCTTCAGCAAAAAAACCTGAAAGCTGGAAACTGAAAGCTGAAAACTCTCCTCTACCTTCGCTTTTGGGCGCGAAGCGCCCCTTCACCCACGGCCCATAGGCAATATCCGCTCCTGTATCGAGGAGTGCCCGCAACTGCACCTCATGCTTATTCGGCGCGGCGATGTCATCGCTATCAAAAAAGTGAATAAACTCCCCCGTCGCCTCCGCCAGCCCCCGATTCCTCGCCGCCCCCGGCCCAGCATTCGCTTGGCGAATCACGCGCAAAGCCGGCAAGCCTGTTGTAGCGTGTAGCGAGTAACTGGTAGCGGGTGAGCAAGCAGGGTCACTCGCGAAGCGAGTGAGCGCTGTGTTTTCAGAATCCCGTGCAAGCTCGCTTGTGAAGGGCTTTGAAAACGCAGCGCCGCTTGGCTTGTCCAAGCACGGCCCTGCTTCTTCCCTTTCGTGTGCATTCGTGTGATTCGTGGTTCCCTTCCTTTCCCTGTCTTCCATCTCCGATCTTCTAACTTCTATCTCCTCGGCGATACGCTCGACAACTCGAGCGGTATCGTCCGTCGAACCGTCGTCGACCACAATAATCTCCTTCGCCTGCACCGTCTGATTCAACAAACTCTGCAGCGTTTCGCCAATGAGCCCCGCGCGGTTATACGCGGGGATGATGACCGAAATATTAGCAAGCGCTTGATTCAAATTTTCCGCTTTCAGCATTTCAGCTTTTCAGCTTTTCCCTCGCGATCTGCGGCCTTGCGCAGTAGCGCGAGCAGCGGCCCCGCCGCCTCCTATCTTCTAACTGCCATCTCATGGCTTCTGGCGCGCTTTGCGCCCTCCCCAATGAGTCCAGCCCGATTATAAGCTGGAATAATAACCGAAATTTCAGCAAGCGCTGGTTTCAAATTTTCAGCTTTCCGCATTTCAGCTTTTCCAATGAGTCTCCTTCGCCGTCACCGTCTGGTTCAACAAACTCCGCAGCGTCTCCCCGATGAGGCTCGCCCTGTTGTAGGCGGGTATGATGACAGAGATTTCACTCACCATTTTCTATCCGTTTCTACCTTTTGGCAATCTCATTACAAAACAGCAGGGCCTCTTCCAAGGAAAGAACCTGAATTTTTCTTTCCAGCGAGTATCCTCTTCCCCTCGGTTTGACAACCACTAGCTCGTCAAGCGCAAGATCTGTTTGTGCAATGGAAAGGGACCTGGTCATTTTCGGAGCATCGCCCACCTTGAATTCAAATCCAATCCGTCTTCCGCCCGCCTGAACGAACAAATCAAGTTCCGCCCCACCTTGAGTTCCCCAGAACCAAGCATCCGTTTTGGGAAGTTTGGCAAGAACCTGTTCAAGTGCATACCCCTCCCAACTCGCGCCAATTTTAGGATGGCCCAATAGTTCGCCATGGCTTCCTATTCCAAGCAGCGAATGGAAAAGGCCGCTGTCCCGCACATACAGTTTCGGGCTTTTCACCAGTCGCTTGCCAAGGTTTTCATACCACGGCTTCAGCAACCGAATCATAAAAGCCCCCTCCAGCAGTTCCAGATGGCGCTGGACTGTTTTATAGGATTCTCCAAGCGCGCGCCCGATTTCAGAGGCATTCAAAGTCTGGCCATGATAATGAGCCGCCATCTGCCAGAGCCTGCCCAAGCTCGAAGGCGTTGCTCCGAGCCCGAGCGTGGCAAAGTCTTTCTCAATAAAAGTGCGAATAAAATCGCGCCGCCATTCATGGCTGGTAACTTCATTATCCGCGAGGAAAGACCTCGGGAAGCCACCTCTCACCCACAATCGAGAGAAATCGTCAACCTCTTCCAGTGAAAACCCTTGCAAATCAATAAACGCCACTCTGCCTGCCAACGACTCCGTAACACCCCTTACCAAAAATGGCGATGCGCTGCCAAGCAAAAGAAACTTCGCTGGCGCTCCTTCACGATCCATCAACACCCTTAAAACCGGGAAAAGTTCTGGCCGCCGCTGCACCCGTCCAATATCACCAAGCCCTTCAACCCTTCCAGCGCCAACATCGGGTTTTCAAGAGCGGCCGCATCATCCGGCTTCCAAATCAAAAATTCTCCGCCTAAAACACCAGATACTTGGCGCGCCAAAGTTGTTTTGCCACACTGGCGTATTTCCAAAAGCGCGACGCCAGGCCGATGCTTTAATGCATCGACTAAGGCTTCTTCGAAACTTTTCTTGCGTGATCATTCGCGTAAATTAGACTTTTTTGTTCATTTTTACAATATAATATTGACTTCTGCGCTGGCATTTATTTACCTCTATGATTCGTCCCTCTTACTCTAAAAAGGAAAAATCAGTCTGATTTTGAAGAATCAGAAGACCCATAAAATTGAGTCGCAATTTTACGGAGCGCTTAGAAATTTGCAAGGGCTCATTAACTGAAACCCTGCTTTACATCCGGTTAATCAATATAGTTTCCAGTTTTCAAACGCTTCGAGCGGTATCTTCGCCGTTCCGTCGCTGGAACCATCGTTCACAACGCGTTCCTTGGCCTATCTTTCATCTCCGATCTTCTTAACTTCTATCTCCCCGGCGATCTGCCTGACGACCTCTGCCGTCCCGTCCGTCGACCCATCATCAACCACAATAATCTCTTTCGCTTGCACCGTCTGGCACAACAAACTCTGCAGCGTTTCGCCGATGAGCGCTGCGCGATTATAGGCCGGAATGATAATCGAAATGTCAGCGGTATTTTTATTCATTCAGTGCCTTCGACTCGATCAGACAATCCATACGCCGATTCATAACTTTACAGACTCACCCCAAGAATGTTTTTTCGCCAATTCCATCCCGCGCTCCCCCATCTCATTTCTCAAATCGGAGTTTCCCAGCAGCCTAGTGAGACCATCTGCCACTTCACGCGGATCATTCTTCACCAAAATCCCTGCCCCGGCCGCCCCGATCGTTTCCCTTAGCACTCGGCAAATCCAAAGCCACAACCGGTTTTTTGTAAGCCCACGCCTCGAAATACACCATCCCAAACGACTCCCCTCCGACGGCACACAAAGCAAATCACAAGCCGCCAAAGCATCCTGCTTTTCTCCCCTCCGCCAAATCATCCAAACCATTTCGGCGCTGTGTCGAGCGTCGAGCGTCCAGCGTCGAGAGTCGCAGAATTAGAACCACGGATTTCACGGACACGGATGAAGAATTTTGCCCGAAAGGCTGGCGCTCGCCCGCCAGCAATGGATTGGAGTTTTTGAAATCCATCTGCAAGCCAGCTTGCGACTGGCCTTCCCCCGAATGATCAAGCTGATCCCCCATCACTCCCACTCCCCTAGGCGCGAGGCGCGCCAAAGCAGGGTCATCAGCGGAGCGGATGAGCGATTCAGAAACAGGCGCGTCGGCAAGCTCGCTTGCCAGAGAGTCTGATTCGGAAGCGCCAGCACAGGTTCCCTGGGCGTAGCCCTGCGCCCCCTCTGTGTTCTCTGTGTTCTCTGTGGTTAAACCTTTTTCTTCTACCATCCGCCATCCGCCATCTGCCATCGGCCGCAGGGCCTCGCTCTTCGGCCCGGCCAAGACCAGCGTCGCCTCCGGGAATTTCTCCGCCACCATTGGCCACGCCTCCAACAACCGCCCCACTCCCTTCTCCCGCGTCTTCCTCCCAAGGAACAACACCATCGGCCCGGCGATCCCATGCTTTTTCCGGAACCGCTCCCCATCCCCCGAATCACAGAAATCCACCCCATGCACAATCGTCCGGATTTTCGTCGCTTCTATTCCCATACGCTCCAGCACCCCCGCTTCATACCGCGTGTGAGCCAGCAACAAATCCGCCCGTTTGTAAAGCAAGGCATCAAACCACTTGTCTCCCCACTGCCCCTCATGCAACGCCGGTTCCACCACAAACCTGGCTCCCGCCTTCCGCGTGGCTGCCTCGGAGGCAAAACCCAGCATCTCCGGTCCGTTCCCAAAGAAATGCACCACATCCGCTCCACGAATTGCCTCAGCGATCTGGTCCTGCATTGCTGCGACATACAACCAGCGCGCCAGCGGGAAAGTGCTCTTCCTCCAGATCAGTTTGAAAACCGGTTTCAGCAATAACCGCGCTTTGGAATCCAACTTCAGAACCCTTACATGCACCCCATCACACTCAAAATCTTGAGCGCTCTCTGAGACTGAAAAAAAATCCGCCATCCGATGCCGTCCTTGGGTGAATCTCCCGAGAATTGTTACTTCATGGCCGCGCTTTTGAAGATTCTGCCCCAGCCGCAAACACACCTTTTCTAGGCCACCGAGCAACGGCGGGGCATTCGTGATGACAAAACAAATGTGCAATTTTAGGATATTTTCGTGAATTTTGAGTGTAAGCCTACTTTAGATTAAGCGAAGCATCGAAAACCACACATTCTAAGCTATCTTTAATATAGCCGTGCAGTGTGTAATTGTTTTTTTCAAGCGCATCAACAATTTCTCGGCCCTTCACATTAAAATAGTGAAGTTCCAGCGATAAAAATTTCGGTAGCGGAGTCCGAGAGAGCATATCCGGTATCACAATATATTCCGAGCCCTCAATATCCATTTTAACCCATGAATGAGGTGTCGTAACATTTAATCTTTGCACAGGAATGGGAAAATCGGATTTTTCTTCACTCACCTGCCCAGTAATGCTTGAGTAAGGGTGATAATATAGCACTCCAGACTTATCCCAAACCCCACACTCATGGATTTCAGCGCGAATTCCGTTCAATTCCAAGTTTTTCTTCAGTAACTCAAGATTATCACGATCTGGTTCGAAACAAATTAATTTGCTTTGCGGAAACTTCTTCGCAGCAAAAATGCTAAAAGCCCCGATATTGGCCCCACAGTCATGAATTTCTTCAGGGACAAAGTCGGGGGCCGAGTAGATGCCCTCTGTCATTTCTCCTGCAACGCGATAATCTCCTTTATTTCCATATCGCAACATGAGAATTGCCTCCTTGCTGCTAGTCACACAAGAATAGAAGACGAGGTTTCCTTCCTTCTCAACTACAAGATCGTGAAAAAAACGAAACAGAAAATTAAAATATTGGGCAGATTTGAGACTATGATGGATCGATAAATAATAAACCGATTGAATTCGGTAACGAATGCTTTTGGTGTTTGAGGTTGCGGTAAAAAGCTTTTTCCATCGCCTTAATTCTCTAACGAAGAATTTTATATTATTAATCATTTTGTTAGTTTTTTGCGATATTTAAAAATGAGAAAACCATTAGTTTTGATTATTTGCTTGTGGTATCAAAAGCGGTGAGATTTTTTGGCAAAGTTCAGCTGTTCGGCGTTCAACGACTGGAGAGGTCAAGTGGTAAAGAGTGTCATAACAATCCTCTTCAGGGAACATTGTTCCGCGAAGAGTTCCAACAACGGGCACACCATTTGAATTATAAAACTCGATAAGCTTTCTCTCGATTTCATTGACCACGGGGTCCTTGTATTCAGAATTTCTTGCGATATTTGGAAATGTCGCAAGAACATGAAGGGCATTATTTTCTTTCGCCCACTCAATAAACTCGCCACTGCGGGTAAACCTTTCGGATTTTCTCTCCCAATCCCTCCAAAAGCTGCCCCAAAGGCTTGACTCTATCGGGTGCCACATCAGGCCGCGCCTCTGGAGTATTATCTGTCCGGTCGCCATAATCATTCATATTTTTAGGATCAGAAACCTCGCTTGCACGATCCCTAAAGCAAAACCGTCGCTAACTGTGGTGTGCTGACTCGGGCGAGAATATTCCAGCGATACCATGGCGACAATTCCCAGAGATATCCGGGATCTTGTGCCGTCACGAATTGAACGAACATCGGATCTAGCCACAGTTCTGAAACTCCGGGCCAGTCATAGCAGTAATACTCCAGCGCCAAAACAACGAGATCTCCCGGCCCCGCAACTTCCTTGGCTTTTCTCAAAATATACTCGGCCCCCAATGGTGAAATAAGACCGAAATTCACGGCTGGCTTCCCCAAAATCCGACTGGCGAGTTCCGCGCTGGATTCCCAAGTCCCGAGGAACCCCCAACAAAAGAGAATCTTGCTTCAATATTTTCGCAATCTCTGCCTTTTGGGCAAACGACGCGGCAAATCCCGTCTCCACCCATCGCCCAACCGCCAGCAACCAACCCGACAAAATCGCAATCCCAATCACTCCCCCAGCCAAAAGCCCTGCATAAAATTTCATCTTGATATTCTTATCAATCATTCGCTACTTCCATACTCCAACGCTACTAAACTCTCCGCTAAAAGCTTTCCAGCTTTTTCGATATTTTCGTTTTTCATCCGCCATCCGCCATCCGCCATCAGCTTATTCGCCACTGAGCGTCGTTAAAAATTAAAATACAAAAACGTGAACTCTGTGTCCCGAGAAATGTTTTCTCAAAACCAGCACCAACGGCAATGCCAAAACCAACCGCCAGTGAAGCTCAAGTGCGTAACTGCCACCGCGAAGGCACCCACCTTTTCAAAATGGATTCAATCCCGCCAGCCTTGCGTATTGGGCAGCCGACCATCGCCAATAAAATCACCACCCCGTGAATGCTCCAGACATACGACAACCCGGTAATACATGACTCGGCGGGAACAATCGAGGCTCCCATGGTGGAAAACAAGCGCCCCAGGGCTCCAACTCGGCTTCACCGATATTGAATGGCACAGTGAAAGCCATTTGAGACCCCACATGCTCGACAAGATCGAAGCCGCTTCGCCAAAAAGAGTGTGACGAAACAAAACCCAGGAGCAGGCCACAGCCACAAAAGTGACCCCCACAGCTCCCAGTCGATAGACAAAAAATCGCGTCGGTTGAAATCCAAATCGCCGAAGCCAATCCACCCAACCCGCATGGATCACACTATAAATTCCGTGCAAGGCCCCCCAGGCCACGAAAGTCCAACCGGCCCCATGCCACAGGCCACTAAAGAGGAACACAGCCAAAATGTTTGCATAGTGTCGAGGCTTGCCGCAACGGTTGCCACCCAAGGGAATGTAAAGGTATTCACGGAAAAACCGCATCAGCGTGATATGCCAGCTACGCCAAAACTCCGCAATCGAGCCCGCTTTGTAAGGGGAATTGAAATTCACCGGAAGCTTGATTGTAAACATCCGCGATAATCCAATAGCCATGTCGGAGTATCCGGAGAAATCAAAGTAGATTTGTAGCGTGTAGGCCAAGGTGCCCAACCAAGCGTCGAACCAAGTGAGAACCGCCCCGGAATTGGCAGCTCCAAAAACCGTGTCTGCCACTTGGCTCATGGGATCGGCAAGCAGCAGCTTCTTGTAAAGACCAATCAGAAAAATCGCCAATCCCAATGAAAAATCCGTTGTGCTAATCCGGCGGAGCCATGGGGTGTATTGTGGAATCATCTCCCAATGGCGCACAATGGGGCCAGCGATCAATTGGGGAAAAAAAACGACAAACAGGCTGTAATCGAGAAAGCGGTAATGCTTGGCCTGATCGCGATACACATCCACCAAGTAGGCAATCTGCGTGAAAGTAAAAAACGAAATAGCCAGCGGCAGGATCAATTCCAGCAACCCAATCTCGGCGCGGGTCACGGCGTTGAACGAGCCAATCAAAAAATCGGCATATTTGTAATATCCGAGAAGTCCAAGATTCACCGCCACGCCAAGCACAAGAATCCAACCTGTGCGACGACGCCCATGCTCGCGAAACATCCACTCCGCAGTGCCGTAGTTGAAAAGAATCGAGAAGACGAGCAGCGGTATGTAATCGAGACGCCAATACCCATAAAAAATAAAGGAAGCGACAACCAACCACAGCTTGCGCCAATCCGACCTTTCCTTGGGAATCAGTTGGTAAACCAGCAGCGATAGCGGCAGGAAAACCAAAATAAACTGCCAAGAACTAAAAATCATTTACCCAGCACTTGCTGAATTTTTTTGTAGGCTGTGGGAATCATCAATTTGGTTTTTTTAATCCCCCAGAGCCACGCTCCAAAGAAGATGCGCTCATGCAATGGTGCTGGGAAATTGTAGAAAAACTTAAGCTTTTGTCGCACTGTTCCATGGGTGGCGACAATCCGGCGGAATTCCGAGAAGGTCTTTGGCACATTTGCCACAAGATTGCTGCCATCCGCGTGATCAATTTTGTTAATTATGACATCCGAAAGCACAAAGAACTTGCAGCCAGCGTTCACGGCACGAAACGCAAAATCGACATCCGGGCAAATCCGGTAACGGGTATCCAAATAGCCGATCTTCTCGAAAATGCGCCGTTGAAAAAACCAAGTTTCAATATAGGCAAATACACCACCCCGATCCCATGTAAGAACTTCTTTGGGCGTCATCCATCCGCCGGTCAATGCAGAATGCTGCATGCTTTCGATCGCATGGCCTGAAGAATCAACACGCAAACTCTTGGAACGGGCACCCAGCAAATCGATCTCCGGATGCTCTGTTAAGTATTCGACCATTCGTCGTGTGTATCCGGCAAGAATGGTGTCATCGCCTGCGACATATCGAATAATATCTCCCTGCGCCAGCTTCACGCCTTTGTTAAAGGCATCTGCTGCACCGCCATCTTTCTCCGTTCGAAAAATTTGGATTTCTTTACCGAAACTTTTAATGATATCAATAGTCCCATCCGTGGAACCACCATCCATCACAACGAGTTCAATGTTTGGGTAGTTTGTGCGGCGTTCTTCAAGGACGCCATCGATCGCCTGGCCAACCACATTCACCCGATTGTAGACAGGCATGATATATGAAACCAAAGGCATAGAAATCATGGCGTGATGCAAACTCAAGATGACTGTTGAAATCTCTGCGTGAGTTTTATAAGTTTCATGGCATATGAGAGATATTGATTTTAGAAAACCGTCTAAAAAACTATCTACATTGCGCTGCGCGGGCCAAACCAGAGGCACGCGCCGCAGCTACCGCCTTCTGCATGGGATCTGCCATAAATAGCTTGTAAGAAATTATCAGTCGGTCGATTCCGCTTATTTTTTCCGTTTTTACAAGCCCTCGTTCTTTTTCAAAGATCGCATGCCCGCAGGTGCTATCTTCTATCATCTTAAGAATATATTTTCGATTAAGTCGTTTTTTTGGTATTAGATGAGTCAATTTAAGCGATTCAAACAAACCCGTTCCCATTCCAAGATCCACGCTGCTTAATCCCAAATCCAAGTCTCCGGAGCTTGCAAGGCTATCACCCCTTCGATCCAAACCCAAGCGTGAAGGCTTCGTTGAAATAGTTTCTGCATAGAACCGCGCGACGCTTTTTCGAACAACCATTCCGGCACCGTATGGAAGGTTGCTAGTTTCTCGATGGTTACCCCAAAAATCATTGTTGAGTCGGCGAATGCATAGCACTCCTAAAAATGGTTCAATCTCGGGCGGGGGGGTTACCTCGAATTCCGGTAGCACTTGACCGCTCCAAGCCCCCAAGTTTGGGTGTTTAACTGAAATTTTTTCGGCTGCTTCCAAATAATCCGAAAACAAAACATTGTCATCATCCACAAAAACCAGCAACTCTCCCCTCGCCTCTGCAACCCCCCGCAACCTTGCCTTCGTCAGCCCCAACTCCTCCTCCCTCACAATCCGCGCCTGCGGATGCCAACTCAAATCCATCCGCTCGGCTAACGCATGCTCGGACTTGTTATCAATCAAAAGCAGTTCCCACCGTGCCAGAGGAAAAGCCTGCCCCCGCAAAGCCCCCAAAACCCGCTCTAAATAATCCATCCGAGGATTATGCGTGCAAATAATCACAGAAATTTCAGGTCGCATAATTCACAGAAAAGTGTCGAGCGTCCAGCGACCAGAGTCGAGTTTGCGCTTCGCGCCATAAAACTAAAGGGAGTTTGATGTGAGATTTTTGAAGCAATTGGATTCAAAAATTAAACATTGGAATCCCACGCCACCACATCGTCCCGTAATTGATCAGAATAATCCAATAAAAACAGACAACATTTAACAGTTGCTTTACCCAGAATTGGAAGTTGATAAACATGACCATCGAATTCAAAATCATATTGCTTGGACTTTAGAAACTCGGAGAATTCAGGGCCAAATTCAGGCTTAACTCGTATATTAATTTTTCCTGAGATTGCGTCTTTGATTGAGTTATGAATTTTGTTCATTTTTTTTGATAATGTTTTTATGCAGATTTTTGAGAAACAATCTCGTTTGATGAACACGAATCTACTCCAACGGAGTCAGTAATCCGTTCTCAGCTGCATTGCTGCTTCGCAAAGCAACTCCAGCAGCGTCCCTGCCGGATCCGGATCGCGCTTCGCCAAACACGCCGCCCGCGCCGCCTCCCCCATCTCCGCCCAGCGATGCCGGTTCTCCCACGCCCGCTCGAGCGCCAACCGCAAATGATGCACCGTCGGTGCCTCCGCCAAACTAAATCAGGCTCCGACCAGTTCTCTGGGCTCCACTTCAAGCTTTGTCAATTGCGAAAGGTCAAAGCGTTTGGACAAATAAAGCATCTCGATACCAACCACCTTACCATCCTTGCTATAGTCCAAGATAACCCCCGGAGCGATTTCTTGACTCTCGTAGGACAGTGACTCATCCAAATCTAGGTAAAGAGCATCCGCCTCACGATCAATTGTTAGTTTCATATTTTTCCTTTCATGTTTCGATCTGGATAAAATGTAATGACCCTTTTGGGTTCAGACTTGGAAACAATAACTCGCAAAATCCTGTTGGCAAGCTCGGGAACTTTCGCCAAGCAATGCTCCAGCTCGGGATCACTGTCATCATCCAACCGGAGAGCAGGGTTCTGGATCACACGCTCGACCCACTCGGGTTCGATCGATCGCTTGGACATCCTGAGCAGAGCATGTTCGGTGTAATGAATTTCCATTTGCATTATATTCCTCGAAGGCCCAACCAGCCCTCAGTCCTTCGCCATCCGTCCTCGGCAGCCCCGCTGCCCAAGCAGGGCCGCTCGCGGAGCGAGTGGGCGATGTGTTTTGACAATCCTGTGCAAGCTTGCTTGCGAAGGGATTTAAAAACGCAGCGCCGCTTGGCTTGCCCAAGCGCTGACCCGCTTCTTTGTCTTTATCAGTGTTCATTTGATTCGGTCGTTCCCACTCCCTCACCCTTCGGGCCAACCTTCGGTTGCTCCATCTCGCGCCTGCCCCGGCGCTCGATTGTGTAATCGGTGGTTGAAAACTTCTTTCTCCAAGCTTCAAGCTCCCTGCTCCATGCTTCCATCTTTTTCGTGTCCTTCACTCCGCTTCACTCCGCTTCACTCCGCTTCGCTCCGGTTGGCTCCCAGCCTACACATTCGACTTCCCCTTGAGCTATGCGCTGGCGCGCGGGTGTTGTGCATTTCGTGGTTCACCCGGTCGTCCCGTCGTCAGGCGCGCAGCGCCGGGTAGTCGTTCGCCCGTGAAATCAAGCAGAGCGTATTTCACTGGGCCTGTCGTCCGACGCTTCTGCCGCTTCGCCGCTCCAATATGTGCCGCAGCGTCGAAACACACTCGAAAGGCTTTAAGAAAAAGTTCACGAATTCGGGGGCGAATTTCGATCGATGGCAACGCATAAGCCCGATGGCTATGCCCCACCAGCATGAACGGCGTGTCGATCTCAAGCAACCAATTCGCCAGCCCCGGCACGCTCATCACGCAGTAGGCCCCGCCTTGGCTCACACAAATCGCATCGAAAGGCTCTGGAAAATGAGTTCTCCACCATTGCGTCTCCGGCTCGCGGATTCCCTTTACCTTCCACTCCAGCCTGCGAAGTAATTGGGGCTTCAACCTCGGCGGTCGCATCACTAATTTGGATCCGTTGGAAGCCAATTTCTCAACCGGTCGAGCCAATTTTCCCAATTGCGGAAAGACAACCGTAACGGAGTGCCCCTCCGCCAAAGCCCTCCCCGCCGCCTCGCACCATAGAGGCTCACTCCCCCCCCAATCCCCTTTAGTCGTGATAAACAAAAACTTCCCCATTTTTTCCAAAATCAGCAATCAGCGTTTATCCATTGGTTAGCATGCTGCGCCTCACCGCATTCACCGCATTCACCGCTGCCACCCAAGCCATGCCCGATGCATGAGCGATCTCACAATCCGTCCCACAAATTCGATTTTTAGAAGAGCACAATAAAAGTCTGCCCGCCCACTTCCCTCCCTTGCAGCAGCTTGGTAAAAATGCCGAGCTTTCTGAAATTGCTTTCGAACATACCAGGCATCTCCAGTAGACAAAAGCGCCTCGCCAACCGTTTCGGTGTAAATCTCCGATCGCAAAAACCATTCTTTGTCGGAATCTTTCAGGCAAATGGCCGTATCCTGCAAAAGAGATTGGATCACAGCGCGGCACTGATCCGGCGATTGCATTGACTCTGGCGAATTAACATCCCCTCGAAACGATGTTTGCTCGGCCCGCAGCGCGTAAATTTGGAAGCGACTTCTCTCGCCCACCAATCTGCGGATTTCTTTTTGAATGAGATTCTCATGCCGTTGTTGAGTGGTTTCATTAAACCCATAATACATTGCGATCCAATTTGGGATCACAGTCGTTGCATAGTTTTTAGTAATTGCTCTCGTGAGACCACCCGCATGGGTGCGATAGACCGACCAAGTTTCATCGAGAAAAATCGCTGGCCCCTTGTCAAGGAGCAGGAGTTGATTGGCGCGGTCGCCGCAAACACATCCATTTATCCAATAAGGAGCAGAAATCCATTCCTTTCTTAAAAGCATGCTTGCCGTCGGGATTGCAAAGCTGAATTTGAACGTATCCGCCAAAAAGAATTTCTCCCCTGTAAAATCACTACTTAAGACCCGCTTGCTTTGAGAACATTCCAGCTTTTCTAAGGCCTTGTGAAAGACAAAAGAGACATCAGGGGCATTTTGCAAAATCTTAAATTGTTTCTCCAACTTGGTTGCTTCAGTCCAAAAGTCGTCGCCTTCGCAGAGGGCGATGAATTCGCCGCGTTGCATTTCATTAATGCGATTCCGCACACGCGCCAAAACTTCGCTGCCTTGGGAGTATTGGTTTTCCTTTTGGAGAATTGTCCGGAAAAGTTGAGGGTGCTTGTCCGCATATTCTTTCACGATTTCTGCGGTTCCATCCGTGGATGCATCATCGTTGATAATGATTTCCACGGGAAAAGTCGTCTCCTGCATGAGGAACCCCTCGATCGCATGCTGAATGAAATTGACATGCTGGTAAGTAATGCAGCGGATCGTCACCACCGGCACCGTCCCCTCCGGCCAGACCTGCTCGGTGATCCGAACCGGTTTTTCTAAACGCGGGACTTTAATTTGAGCTTCTTCAGATTTCATGTTGTTTCAACCACGGATTTCACGGATTAACACGGATAGGGAAACAGAAAAACCACGGGGTTATTCGCAGCGCGAATGGAGCGGCCTTTTAGTAAATCTCCTCGCAAGCAAGCTTGCAGATGTCTTTTCAAAAACCCCGCTATCCCGGCAAGCCGGGCTTACCCCGTGTTTTTTCTGGATGCCAATTCTTGGCAATTCTTGATCTCGCGCAAGGCGCGAAAAGACAGGCGCGAAAAGCAAGGGCGCTCGCGGAGCGAGTGGTCGCTGAGTTTTCACAATTCCGTGCAAGTGCGCTTGTGAAGGGATTTGAAAACGCAGCGCCCGCTTGGCTTGCCCAAGCACAGCCCTGCGCTCCCCTTTTCGTGTCAATTCGTGCATTTCGTGGTTCACCCAGTCGTCCCGTAGTCAGGCGCGCAGCGCCGGGTAGTCCTGTCGTCCGACGCTTCTGCCGCTTCCCAAGTTTCCGCTTTCAGCTTTTCAGCTATCAGCTATCGCCCCCCCAAAATCCACTCCCAGGCAGGCATCACCCCGATTCCCTGCGGCACCTCTGGAAACGGCAACCTCGACTCCAAAGTCAGAATCACACCCCGCGCCTCCGGGCACTCCGCACACCCCTCCACCAAAGCTCGCACCTCCCGCTCCCGCGTCTCCGGATCATCCAGCGAGGCGCACACCTGGATCAACTCCCGCTCCCCCGAATCCCCCCTCACCGCAAAATCCACTTCAAATCCCGACGCCGTTTTCCAATACCCCATATCACAACCCCGGCGCTGCAACTCCTGAAACACCGCCACCTCCAGCGCATGCCCCGCATTCGACTTCCCACTCCGGTCAAAAACCGGAATCAACCCCGTATCCGCCGGATACACCTTCCGCGGATTCACCTGCCTCCGCTTCTCCGAATCCGTCGCCACCGGCAACGAAGCCACCAAAAACGCATCCTCCAAATACTCCAGAAAATCATACAGCACCTCCCGACCCGCCGGAATCCCCTGCGACTTCAAATCCCCCGCAAATTTCGAAATCGAAAAATGCCCCGCCGCATTCCCCAGCAACCTCCGCACCATCCATCGCAACGCCACCGCATTTCCCACCCCATGCCGCTCGATCACATCCCGCAGCAACATCACATCCACATACCCCTGCAAAAGCTTGCGCCGATCCGCCGCCCCCATCCCCTGCCCCTCCGGAAATCCCCCCACCTCCAAATACGCCGCAAATTGATGATCCAAAAACGCCCTCTCCCTCGCCACCAACCTCCCCGCATCCTCCGGAACCGCATGCCCCCGATGACGCAAAAACTCCCCAAACCCAAACGGCTGGATCAACACCTCCCACGCCCGCCCCCGCATCGCCGTCGCGATCTCCCGACTCAACAACTTCGCCGACGAACCCGAAACAAAAATGTCATAGCACCCCGCATCCAACAACCTCCGGCAAAACTGCTCCCACCCCGGCACCAGTTGAATCTCATCAAAAAAGAACGCCACAGCATGTCGTTGATGCGTGCCAGCAACGCCTCACGCGATTTCCGATGTTAGGGACAGCCAATAAAAAGCGGATTAGTCATTTAATGCAATTGATGAGAGCGGGCAAAAAAAATGTATTATCGTAAGTCGCACCGGCAATCTTCACACGACAATTATCGACAGAGATTTCGCCATGCCTAAGCCACTTATATATACTTATAAGCATAGTAATTTGCAAATCTAATACTGAATCGTAATTCCCTTCAGCCAAAGCGGAAGAATGAGATATACTTGCATGATAATTGGGCCAGTATCAATTCCTGCATCAATAAAATGTGCAGTGATTCCAACAAGAAAAGACTTATCACTCATTGCAGCATCCAAAGCTTTTCTGCCTGGAAACATCGGTAGAATTGATGGATGAAAATTAATTATTCGATTTTCATATTCTGAAATGAGGGTTCTTTTAAAATATGGTCTCGAAGCAGAAACATAATCTATGTTATTTTTTTAAATAATTGCAGCATTCCTTCTGATAAAATTATTGATTTATTTTTTCCAGATGAATGAATCTCGCTGTATGGCATGCAAGTGTATGTAATTCCAAACAATTCAAGTTGGCTTTTAAGATCATCATTTTCAGAACTATCACTAAAGACAACTCTTGTGTCTGATATAACCTCAAGTTTCGAATTAAATATTTTTCTAAATCTGTTACCTTTACCTGAGATGTAAAATGCAATGTTCATTATTTAAAGATTGATTACTTGATTATTTCATACTCATTCAGTTGCTGTTTAATCGCATCTTTATCAAGATTAAAGAATAAATCAACTATACTTAGATTTTCTTGAAATTGAACTGTTTTAACTTGTTTATATGGTTTTTTATTCGAGGCGAAATAAACATCAGATTTATGCTTTTAAGGCAAAATCATTTGAGCGGATACAATTAACACTTCCTGGCGGGTTAATATATGATTTCGCTTGGAAATAGGCACACATATATCGATCACTCTTTTCGCCCTTGCTTTATGGTCCACTGGGAGAGCTGAGGAATTGAAAATTTTGGTAGTAATTCCCAGCAATGGAACAAACTGTTCTAATTGAATTATCAAGATAATCAAACAAGTTGAAGGATTGGGACGATGCTGAGTCAAACATTGATTTTCCTTCTTCTGCTGCACAAATGTAATAAGGCAATCAACGCCCTAATTTTGTTGTTCTTCAGAAAAAATTAGACTAGCTTTTTTGATTGATAAAATCTGAATCGGAGCTTTTCACTAGAGGCAGTGTAAAAGCATCGACTTTACCATTCGACAAAAACGATTTCTGTTTATCCAACCTTTTTTTGTATATTTTATGTTGTCATAAACAACAAATACATCAACGGCATTTATTAATTGCCAATATCCCATGTATGGCAAAAATATGGCTGCATTATTGCAATGCGCATAATTATAATGATTTTTTATGATATTAAAATTGTCTATCGCAGTTTTAACATTAGGTATTTCATTTTTTAGTTTTTCTTGGATTTGCCTTCGATTACTAAAAAGGTTTTGAAATACTGTAGGGGGTGATGAGAATGGGACTAATAACGCAATCATCCATTCTAACACATTTTGCAAATCCTTTCAGCTTGTGCGCCTTTGGCTCATGCCCGTAATCCAGAATCACTGTAGGGACCGCCTGCGACATTCCAGCAACTGCGGCATGCACTCTTCCACTAACTAAAAAGTCTAAGGCACCGATCACGGCTTTGATTTCACCCGGCAAAAGGATATCCTCAAGCAGATATAGGTTTGGATTGTTTAGCATATTCTTTGTGATTTCAAATACTCTTTGCGCGATCGGGAAGTCTCTTCCCTGCTTTAACCGGAATGGAGACGGCGGAACATCAAACCCATTCGAGTGAGACATACAGACCACAAATGCCCCTTGGTCCAATAAAGCTTTTGCAATATTTACAAATGCAGCAAACTCATCTTCGCCGCGCGGCCACTTGTCGAAAGGTCCTACCGCAAAATTCCACCCACATACAACTAGGCCGATGATCGGTTTGCCTTTCGCTAGATTTTGCAACCGCCCAACTACATCTGCGCTTTGAGACCCGTGGGTTGGCTCAAATAAAAAAGCTGGACATGCACAATTAAATGTTCGTGATACATCGAAGCCTTCTTGTATTAGCAATTCTTTACTTATGCTTTCTCTGTTTGTGACAACCCTGAATTTTCGATAAACCTCTTTAGCCAGATATTTTGTGTTCTCATTACTAAAAGGCCCAGGAGACCCAGCAATCATTACTGTAGGTTTTCCCAAAGTTTGGGCTATTAAATCTTTCAGCAGACCTACTTCAAATCGATTTTTTCCAAGAAAATTCGCATTGTCACCCCAAATGTCACCACTAAAATCAATCACTAGATCAGATTTTAAAACTGCATCGACAAAAGGGCTAATTCCAAATGCGGATTTGTTGTTTTCTAAAATTTCTTGAACTAGTTTTAACTCTTTTTTAGTAGATTCCAGATCATCGCCAGAAAATCCATAGTATAAATCCATAGGCAAACATTGAATTTTTTCCCTTTCGCAAAATTCATCTGAAAGTTGAAATGTCGTCTGGAGATTTGCCTCTGGAAATGACTTGTGAATCTCACGCACTAAAGGCTCAAGAATGTAGTAGTTTCCAATGTTTCCGAACTCCATTCTTCCCCAATGTAATGTGCACTGGCCGATTAAAAGTATGTTATTGATTTGGTGCTGCATTTCTCTACGCGGATGGGTTTTTATTGTTATTAAGAAACTTTACCGATGCCTCTAGTTACAATTTACGCTACTCGCCAGAAAATAGCACGGTGCGCCGCCACATCCCCGCGGTTATTCCAGTGAGCGTTTGGGATGACGATTTTCATTTCTTGGCTGCTTTTGCAAAGAGGACAGTCTCTTCTTCATGAATGGTGAAATGGCGAAGATAAAATTGGTATCCCAGCCCCAACTGCGCGATCCACTGAGGAATTTCCCAGAAGTCCTCAATCGAGTGGTAAACAGTGATCGCCAACTTGGGACGGCATCGGCGAATACTCTCTTCCGCGCCTCTCAAGGCTTGCTGTTTCACCCTTCGATATCCATTTTAAAAAATCCACTCTGGGAAATTCGGGAGTCCCAAACCACATCGTCGATTTTAAAGTCGAGACAGATTTAGCTGGCGCGATTTTCTTCAGTAACTCGAGTTCCGGACCGGTTCCGCTGATGAAGAGTTGGTTTCCGCCTCTCTACCCAAACGGGATTTTTGTGAGTTGGATGCTTTTGGCAAGAGTCGGATTGAGGTCTAAGTTTTTCTGCAAGACCATCAGATTTTCAGATTTTCATTTGACCTGTTCCAAATCATTTCGATGCCTTCGAAATGATTTGTTGCCTCCCCGAAATGATTAAGAACCCGTTCGAAATCATTTCCAGCGACCTCCGAGGGATTTGAGCGCCTGCGGCGCTCGTAACGGGTAGCGAGTAACTGGTCACGAGTGGCGGGCGAGAGGGGCCATAGCCAAAAATCACATTTTATGGGGTTGCTTCCAACTCTCGTCGTAATGCTTCCAATTTATAAACGATCTCGGGCTGTTCCTTCGCCTCGCTGAGCGGCGTAAGCTCTTTGTTAATATATCTCCAATCAAGTTCGCCCTTCTGGCGCACGATAATACCACGCACATCATGCCAGTCGATAGCTCGGTTTGCAAAAGCCTTCATTACAATCAAATCTTCCGCAGTGCAAACGCGAACCGCACAATTGGGCTCCACTGCGATCACCACTGATCGATCCACCACGGATTTCTCGAATGGCAATGCGGCAAGCGCGATGTCGATGCCCACTCCAGAAGAGTGCTTGAGAAGCAAAACGCGATTTTGCAAGGCGAAATTTCTTGTTTCTGGAAGTCGACCGGCATAGTGCCGCAACAATTCATCGACGAAACCCTCTTCTTCACCAAAACCCGTCAATAGCGAAAGATCGACATCCATCGTCATTCTGGGCTCTCCCCAATATTGCACTGCAAAACCGCCGATTATACAAAAACGCCACCCGCGCTTGGCACAGAAATCCCCAAGTTCGGTTGCTAATCGCGAGAGTTCGTTCATATTTTTTCAAGTTTCCGAAACACCCGTTGCTGTTCCACCAATCCCGACCACGGCAACGGAGGACGGTTTGGCAATGCAGCCAAAACCGCGCCGGTAAAAAATTTCATTGCTCTTGGTGTATCTGCACACCGGATATCGCTGTCACGGATCTCTTGCAATACCGGTGCCACAACATCCCACTGCCGCACTCTGGACCTGATAAGATTTTTGGTTTCGTGATCCATCATTTTTCTCTTGGTCCGTATTATTCTATTTACCCCGTGGAATGCGAAGCGCATATTTCACAGGGGCTGGCTACTCCACCGGGGTCAGCTACTTCGCCCCGTGGAATCGTGGCTTTTTTATTCCACCGGGGTCAGCTATCAGTCCTCCGCTCTCTGCGGCAACGCCGCCATAGC
>JAGYIH010000018.1 GCA_018402615.1 Aquiluna sp. | reverse complement strand
TTAGATCAACGTGGGTCATCAGGTGATACATGCTCGGTGTGTCATACGGCGACGCGCCAAGAAACACCGCTGGGAAGTTCAGCATCTTCTTGAGTCGGTCATCCTTCACGTACTCGCCAGAGAAGTTGTAGAGCGATTTCAGCAAGAGCTTGATGAAGGTCGGCAACTTGGCCAAAACCTCTGGCTGCACAAAGCTGCGGGCATCTCTAAAGTTCGTGTACAAAAAGTGCTTGATTGAAAGGTCGTAGGCCTCTTTTGAACTCTTTAGGTAGCGCTCCAGATTCTTGCCGGCACCCTCTTCGATCGACTCAAACATTTCCTTGATGCCCTCAACGTTGTCCGGCATGATCAGCCGATCGTTCATTCCCTCGTTGCGGGTTTGGTAGGCAGGGTTTAGTCGCTCCAGCTTGAGCTCTTGGGCTGCCGTGGTGCCCATGAGGTTAAAAAACTGCTCAAAGGCATCGGGCATCAAGTACCAGCTTGGCCCCATGTCAAAGCGGAAGCCGTCCTTTTCCCAAAGGTATGCCCTGCCACCAAGCACATCTTTGGCCTCAAAGAGCTTGACCTGCATCCCGGCCTTGGCCAAAAGGCCTGCGGTGGCCAACCCGGCGATTCCGCCTCCGATTACAACAGCGGTTTTTTGCATCAGGGCTTTGCTCCTAGGTAGGACTTGATCAGAAGATTTAGTTTGCTTAGATTGCTAACCGAGATACGGGTGGAAATAAGTTCCGCTGCTGGGGTTTTGTGGATCTTTTCATTTAGCTGCTGGAACAAAAGCTGCGCTGCGGTGACTGCCTTTCTGGCACTCGGTGCCAGCAGCGGCAGGGTTTTGGCCGACTTTTCTAGATCTTCTCTGATGTCTTGAACCAGTCGCAACTTGGTTGCCTCATCGAAGCTCGCCACATTTACTCCAGGGAAGTAGCTGCGGCCAAGCTTTTTGAAATCAGCGGCCAGGTCTCGAAGGAAGTTCACCTTTTGAAAGGCGGCTCCCAGGGCCCTGGCGCCTTGAACCAGCGTGGTCTTTTGTTCTTGCGTGTAGTCAGTACCCTTCACGAATACCGCAAGGCACATCAGTCCCACCACCTCGGCGGAGCCGTAGACGTAGCGTTCAAAAGAAGCCTGGTCGTGGTCCTGCAAAGTCAAGTCCTGACGCATTGAGTAAAAAAACGGCTCGACTATGTCTTTTTTAATACCCATCTCGCGGGCAGTCTGAGCAAAGGCGTGAATCACCAGGTTGGTGGAAAAACCAAGCCGCATTGCCCTATAGGTTTCCTGTTCAAACTCAGTCAATAGGGCATCGGGAACCAGCTCGGCTGACTCAGTTGCAGCCTCGGCAGCGGAGCCGTCGACTATTTCATCTGCAACTCGAACAAGTGCGTAAATGTTTTCAACGTGCGGACGGATGTTCTTGCCCAGGAGTCTGGTGGCCATGCCAAAAGAAGTGGAGTAGCTGTAGATGACTTCTCTTGAGGCTCTGTGAGCGGCCTGTGAATAGAGCGCCAAACCGCTAGGAATAGAGGTGGTGTCTTGGCTTTGCACCCCTTCAGGCTACCGCAATTGAAACTATGATTGGCCCATGCCTAATCCAATGAAACCTCGTTCATTTGAAGTAACCGACGGTATCGAGCGCGCTGCTGCGCGTGGAATGCTCAGAGCAGTTGGCATGGGTGACGACGACTGGGAGAAGCCGCAGATTGGCATTGCTTCGAGTTGGAATGAAGTTACGCCTTGCAACCTTTCTCTGGACCGCCTAGCAAAGGCGGCCAAGGTCGGCGTTCTGGGCACAGGGTTGGCCAATGCAGTTTGGCACCATCTCAGTCTCTGATGGCATTTCCATGGGCCACGAGGGCATGCACTTTTCACTTGTGAGTCACGAGGTAATCGCTGACTCGGTTGAGACCGTGATGCAGGCGGAACGCCTGGACGGTTCTGTTTTGTTGGCCGGCGCGATAAGTCACTGCCGGGCATACTGTGGCAGCGGCAGGCTTGATCTGGCGTCGGTGTTTTATACGCAGGTTCGATTGCTCCGGGCTGGGTAAAGCTCACTGACGGCACCGAGCAGGTCGCATATTGATGCCTTTGGGAGCCGTCGGTGCCTGCAAGGCCGGCCAAGATGAGCGAAGAGGATCTGGGCAGAAGAATCAGAAGGGCAATTTGTCAGGAGAGGGCGCCTGTGGCGGTATGGCCACCATAACCATAATCTGGCGAGGCGCACGGTATGAGCCTGCGGTTCTGCCGCACCACCATCGGCAGACAGAGGCGTGACGTCTGGGCTCACGCTCCGGTGAGGCAGTTGTGAACCTGTTTCAAAGGGCATCACAGCTCATGAATCATGACCAAAGGCATTCGAAAATGCCATTGCCAAAATGTGATGGCCTTTGGTGGTTCCACCAATGCCGTTCTGCACCTTCTTGCCATTGCTCGTGAGGCGGGTTGACTTGCAGCTTGATGACTTCAACCGCATTTCGAGGACAGGTTCCACACTGCCGGAGACCTTAAAGCCTTTTGGTCAGTACGTGATGAATGATGTTGACCGCGTCGGTGGTGCCGGTTTGATGCGACGCTATTGGATGTCGGGACTCATCTGGAGACGATTATGACCGTTACCGGCAAGACCATGGCCGAGAACCTGGCCGACATCAACCCACCAGACCCAGACGGCAAGATCATCCGTGCAATGTCAAACCCGATTCACAAGGTTGGCGGATTTCCAGTGCTACATAAGCGTACGCCTGAGGGTGCGGTTGTGAAGACTGCGGGCTTTGACCTAGAAACATTCGAGGTCCAGCAAGGGTTTTTGACCAAATGAGGGTTCTGTGGCAGCACTGTCTGAGGGCAAGATTGTTGCTGGCGACGTTGTGGTTATTCGCTACGAGGGGGTCCCTCGAGGTGGGCCGGGTATGCAGTGCTGCTGTTACAGGAGCAATCAAGAGGGTGCAGACCTTGGTAAAGATGTCCTACTATTGACGGACAGCAGATTCTCCAGGCAGCACAGCCGGACTGAGCATTGGCCACGTTGCACCAGAGGCTACCGATGGCGGACCAATAGCCCTGGTACAAGATGGGGGACCTGATTCGGGTCGACATCAGGCTCGTTCCATCGACCTACTAGTCGATGCAAGTGAGCTGGAAGCCAGGAGACAGAAACGGCAGCCTTTGCCCCCCGCTACACTCGCGGGTTCTTGGCAAATATTAAAGCTTTTTCCGTTCAGCCGCAGAGGGCACTTGCTGCGGCTAATCAGATATTCAAGAAAGGACGTAGCAACCAAGGCTAACCGGGGCTCAGGGCATCATCCGATCTTTGGAGATGCTCGGCGTAGACACCATCTTTGGCTTGCCCGGTGGTGCAATCTTGCCTACCTACGACCCTCTGATGGACTCTAAGAAGATCCGCCACATTCTTGTTCGTCACGAGCAGGGTGCTGGTCACGCTGCCGAGGGCTACGCCGCGGCTAGCGGCAAGCTCGGCGTTTGCATTGCGACCAGTGGACCTGGCGCAACCAACCTGGTCACACCAATCATGGACGCCATGATGGATTCGGTTCCACTTTTGGCCATCACTGGCCAGGTGAACTCACACGCCATCGGTACCGACGCCTTCCAGGAGGCCGACATTGTTGGCATCACGATGCCAATTACCAAGCACAGCTTTTTGGTCACCAAGGCTGCCGACATCCCAGGTGTTATTGCTGCCGCCTACGAACTTGCCACAACCGGTAGACCGGGTCCGGTCTTGGTTGACGTTGCCAAGGATGCTCAGAACGCCAAGTTTGAATTCTCGTGGCCACCAAAGGTTGATCTCCCTGGCTATAAGCCGGTAACCGATCCACACGGCAAGCAGGTTCAGGCCGCAGCAGAGATGATCCTGCAGTCCGAGAAGCCAATTTTGTATGTCGGTGGTGGCGTGATTCGCGCCGGTGCTCACAAAGAACTACTCAAGCTTGCGACTCTGATCGGTGCTCCGGTAACAACCACCCTGATGGCCCGTGGCGCCTTCCCGGATTCCAACCCCCAGCACCTGGGTATGCCGGGCATGCATGGCACGGTTCCGGCTGTTACTGCGCTGCAGAAGTCAGACTTGCTGATCACCCTCGGTGCTCGCTTTGATGACCGGGTTACCGGGGACATCAAGAGCTTTGCCAAGGGAGCGAAGGTGATTCACGTTGACATTGACCCAGCCGAGATCGGCAAGGTTCGTCACGCGGATGTGCCAATCGTTGGTGACGCTCGAGTCGTGATCGCCATGCTTACCGCAGAGCTGGAAAAGCAGTTGGGCGGCAAGAAGCCGGACTACTCGGCTTGGTGGGTATTCCTAAACGGCCTAAAAGAGAAGTACCCGCTTGGCTACAACGACCTGGATGACGGCAAGCTTGCTCCCCAGTACGTGATTGAGCGCATCGGAGCAATTTGCGGCCCAGACGCTATTTATACCGCTGGAGTCGGACAGCACCAGATGTGGGCTGCGCAGTTTGTGAAGTATGAAAGACCTAATTCCTGGTTGAACTCCGGCGGTGCTGGAACCATGGGCTACTCGGTTCCAGCGGCCATGGGTGCCAAGGTTGCGCAGCCAGAGCGTTTGGTTTGGGCTATCGATGGTGACGGCTGTTTCCAGATGACCAATCAGGAACTTGCAACCTGCACCATCAACAACATTCCGATCAAGGTAGCGATTATCAATAACTCCTCACTGGGCATGGTTAGACAGTGGCAGACGTTGTTTTATGGTCAGCGCTACTCCAACACTGACCTACACACCGGAACTGATTCGATGATGGTTCCGGATTTTGTGAAGCTCTCGGAGGCCTACGGCTGCCTGGCGATTCGGGTTGAAAAGCCCGAAGAGGTGGATGCGGCGATCAAGCTCGCCAATGAGACCAACGATCGTCCGGTTGTCATTGACTTCATTGTCGGCAAGGATGCGATGGTTTGGCCAATGGTGCCTGCTGGTGTTTCAAACGATGCCGTCCAGTACGCTCGCGATGCCGCTCCGATCTGGGAAGGGGACGAGTAATGACCCAGCACGTTTTGTCACTCCTTGTTGAAGACAAGCCAGGTATTTTGACTCGCGTCGCTGCTCTATTCGCCCGCCGCGGATACAACATTGAATCTTTGGCCGTGGGAACCACAGAGGTCGAGGGAGTATCTCGTGTGACCGTGGTGGTAACCCTGGATGGCCAGCCACTTGAGCAGGTAACCAAGCAGCTGAACAAGCTGGTGAATGTTCTAAAGATTGTGGAACTGGAAAACGACAACTCGGTAGCTCGCGACCACATGCTGGTCAAAGTCAGAACCGATGCCTCGACTCGTTCTCAGGTGCTCGAGGCCGTTACTCTGTTCCGTGCCAGGGTGATCGACGTAGTAAGCGATTCCGTGGTGATTGAGGTCACCGGAGACAGCGCCAAGTGCCAAGCCTTCATCAAGGTCTTGGAGCCATTTGGCATCAAAGAATTGGTTCAGTCGGCGCAATTGCTATTTCGCGGGGTTCTAAATCAATGAGCGAAAAGGTCCTGCGCTAGCCGGGCAAAGAAACGGAGAAAAAGAAGTGGCAGAAATTTTCTACGACAAGGATGCGCACCGCGGCATCATTTTGACCCGCAAGGTTGCCGTGTTGTTGGGTTTTGCTCTGGTCACGCTCACGCGCTAAACCTGAAGGACACCGGCGTTGACGTCGTAGTTGGTCTGAGGCTCAAGTGCGTGCCAAAGCGCAAGAGCAGGCCTAACCGTGATGACTCCATCGAGGCCGTGAAGTGGGGCAACGTCATCGTGGTGCTTTCGCTCCGGACCCAAAGCAGCGTGATCTTTACCAGAACAACATTGAGCCAAACCTAGAAGCCGGTGACACTGGTCTTCGGTCACGGATTTACGATTCGCTTTGGCCTAATCAAACCACCAGCAAACATCGACGTATTTTGGTTGCCCCCAAGGGCCCCTGGCCACCTGGTGCGCCGCGAGTATGTCGCAGGACCAGGTGTTTCAAACCTGATTGCTGTTGAGCGGGATGCCACCGGCAAGCCATGGAGCTAGGTCTTTCCTACTCGAGGCAATTGGTGGAACCCGTGCCGGAACCATCAAGGTCCTGCCCCGCAGAGGAGACCGAGACCGATTTGTTCGGCGAGCAGGCCGTGCTGCGGTGGCGCATCTCAGCTGGTTATGTATGGCTTTGGTATTGACCGAGGCTGGCTACCAGCCGGAGATCGCGTATTTCGAGGTGCTTCACGAGCTCAAGCTGGTGACCTGATGTATGGGGGCGGCATTGCCAAGCAGCGCTGGAGTGTTTCCGACACTGCAGGCTGGCGACTACGTCTCCGGCCCAAGGGTCATTGACCCATCGGTCAAGAACATGAAGGCCGTGTTGAAGGACATTCAGTCGGGCGCATTTGCAGAGCGCTTCATTGGCGATCAGGATGCCGGCGGACCAGAGTTCAAGGCACTTCGTGACAAGGGTGCTGCGCACCCAATCAGCGACACTGGCCGCGAGTTGCGCAAGCTATTCAGCTGGATTAAGAACGACGACTACCAAGAAGGTAGCGCTGCTCGCTAGAGACTAAAAGACAAAGGAGCCCTGGGAATCCCAGGGCCTTTCTCTCCTAGCGAGAGTTACCTGGTCTCTGGCAGGTGCTTGTTCATAGCCATCAAAAGCGGGACGCCAATCGCAAAGTGAAGTTGCTTGAATCAAAAGATGGCGGCAAGGTCTGAGTTCCAGATAGCAGTGTGACTATTGAGGCAATTACCCAATGCAAACCAGCCCACAATCTGCCCGGTCTTTCTCGGTGTTCTGGTCTTCAAGAGCAACGTAGAACTATTAGAGCTCCAATGCCACCGAACACCGAAGGTAATGAAGACCGGAACGGGAATTGGCATGCCCACATTTGAGACCGTGAAGTCGACATTTGAAGCGTGGCAATCAGCCATGTAATTAGCACCGCGATCACACCAAACACCATTAAGCGGCAGCAAATGGCTTGAGAAGGTTCTTGGCGGTCATAAAAATCTCCGTTTCATTCTTGAGGTCGAGAAGACTTTGCACTATCATTTCTACTATACCTGATGTATAAAAGAAAGGTTTGGCTACCATCTTCTTTCACCAGGTAGAATTGCTACAGTGCTCTAGAAAGCCAACCTGGCAGGGTTGCGGACAACACATTGAAGGGCTCTAGAGGGGCATCGCAGAGTCCGACCGCTGCCAGTGCCCACGCGACTAACCAATAAGTTTTTTTTAGCTAGACTTTGGGTCAACCCCAGTTCCCAAATTGCACCGTTAGGTCAACCATTGTCAAAGCCAATTGTTCTGATTGCTGAAGAGCTTTCTCCAGCAACCCTTGATTTAGGCCGGATTTTGAAAGTGCGCAATGTCGATGGCACTGATCGTTCCGCGTTGTTGCCAGCCCTCAAAGAGGCTAATGCGGTTCCTGATTCAACCTGCAACTTCCAAGATGGATGCTGAGGCGATTGCGTCAGCCCAGAAGCTCAAGGTAATTGCGCGTGCCGGCGTTGGTTTGGGCAACGTGGGCATCAAAACTGCAACATCGGCTGGTGTCATGGTTGTCAACGCACCAGCCTCAAAACGTGATTTCAGCTGCAGACTTTACGTCTGGTCACATTATGGGCCTTGCCGTCACATTCCGGATGCACACGCATCATTAAAGGCAGGCACGCAGGAAGCGAAGCCAAGCACACCGGCATCCGAGCTCATGAAAAGACCATTGGCATTGTGGGCTTGTGGGTTGGAACCCTGGTTGCTGGCATTAGCTGGTTTGGTGCAACCCTGATTGGTTATGACCCCTACGTCACCCAGGCTCGCGCTGAGCAGGTGGTGTTTTCGAGCTGGTGGACATGGATCCAGATGATGAAGCGAAGCGACTTCATCACCATCCACATCCCAAAGACTCCTGAGACCACAGGGATGATCTCAACCAATGAGTTCAAAATCGCCAAACCTTCTTGCGCATAGTGAACTGCTCCGCAGTGGCATCATCGACGAGGACGCACTTTACGAGGCACTCAAGTCAAACCAAATTGGCGGAGCAGGTCTTGACGTGTTTGTAAACGAGCCACCAAAAGACTCTCCGCTTTTGACCCTGGACAACATTCTGGTCACTCCACACCTGGGAGCCTCAACCGACGAGGCTCAGGAAAAGGCTGGCATCTCGGTCGCAAGATCAGTGCGCCTTGCGCTGGCTGGTGACCTGGTTCCAGACGCCGTGAACGTTGCCGGGGGAGTAATCGATTCCTCAGTCAAGCCAGGCATCCCACTGGCTGAGAAGCTTGGCCAGCTGGTTGCCGGACTTGCCCACACCTCAATCGTCTCGGTTGAGTTTGAAGCCAGGGGAGAGATTGCCGCTCATGACGTGACGGTTTTGAAGCTTGCTGCATTGAAGGGCCTTTTCCAGACCATGGTCACCGAGCAGGTTTCCTACGTCAACGCGCCTCTTATGGCCGAGCAGCGTGGTGTTGAAGTTCGTCTGGTTCAGAACACTGAGAGTGACGAGTACCGAAACGTCACAACCCTGAAGGCAGTGCTTTCAGACGGAACAGTGGTTTCTGCCGGCGGAACAGTGATTGGCCCCAAGCACCACCAGAAGATTGTTTCCATCAACGGTTACGACGTTGAGCTCGCGATGGCTGAGCACATGGTTGTGATGCTCTACCAAGATCGTCCAGGAATTGTTGCCGTCTATGGCAAGGCATTCGCTGAAGCTGGCATCAACATCGCAGCCATGACCATTGCTCGTCAGCAAAAGGGCGGCAAGGCGCTGTCTGTCATCACCATTGACTCACCAGTCGAAACCGACCTGCTAGATCAAATGCGAAACGAGATTCAGGCCGACACGATGAGGGCTGTTTCGCTAATGGAGCAGTACTAGGTTCAGACAGCTAACAGGCTCACCTGAATCTTCTTGGCCTTGGTCGGTGAGATGGTTTCAAACTTTTTCTTGAACAGGTCAAAAAAGCCCACTAGCGGCTCACCTCAAACGAAACTTCCTTGCCGGCTTCAACCCAGCCATCAGTGCCACCAGCAACCGAAACCACGTCAAAACCCTGCGGTTCCAAAAAGTTAGCTGCTTTCATGCTTCGACCGCCAGATTTGCAAATGATCCAGATCTTTTGGTCCCTGGGCAGTTCGGCCATTCGTTCGGGAACGCTGTTTAGCGGGATGTGGTGAGCGGTAGGAGCGTGCCCAGCCTCAAACTCCCAGTCCTCGCGGACATCAAGTACAAATGCGTTTTCTGCAATCGCGGTCTCTAGTTCGCCGCAGGTTACTTCTTGAGCCATGATTCTTCCTTCTAACTAAGTGACAAAAATGCTTTTTCGAGTCTGCGCAGATCGGCCTGTCCGGCTTCGTCCTTGGCGCAGTGGCTGATGCCGGTGGTTATCAGTGCAAAGGCTGCTCGGCTGATCGCGGCCTGGGCCGCGGAGAGCTGGGTCAGCACGTCGGTGCAATCACGACCCTCATCCATCATTTTCAAAATGCCGCCGATTTGTCCCTGCGCTCTAGAAAGTCTTTTTTTGACCGCTTCCAAGTCTTCTTGGGGAATTTGCACTGCCGCCTCCTTGTGGTTGGCTTAACTTGTGTTACTCTAGCACATACCCTAGGGGGTATCTGAAAGGACACTGAATTGAAGAAGTTTTTGAAGTTTGTAGTTGCTAGCTTGATCGCCGTTTTCGCGGTCTCATCGCTAACTGCCTGCGCAACTGAGCCAATGAACGCGAGCGACTACGCTTCGGTAATTGATGTTCGCACCGTTGAAGAGTGGAACTCTGGCCACCTTGAGGGTGCAGTACTTATCGAGATCGCTGATGCAGATTTCCGCCAAGAGCTTTCAGCTTTGGATCCTGCAGCCGACTACTACATCTACTGCCGTTCTGGTAACCGTGCGGGCCAGGCAATCAACATCATGAAAGAAATGGGCTTCACCGGCGAATTGGTAAATGGCGGTTCAGTAGCCAATGCCTCTGGCCAGCTCGGAATTCAAATAGTCAAGGACTAACAACGCACTTATCTGATTGCTAAAGCCCCGCAGGCCATGATTCTGCGGGGCTTTAGCAATGAGTTTTGGGCTATTTATTGCCTGAAACGCAATAGGGTTGACCTATCAAATTTGTGAGGCAAACATTGAGCACCCTGAATTTAGCGGTCATAGCCGGAGACGGAATCGGGCCTGAAGTGACTTCCGTTGCGCTGGCAGCTTTGGACAAGGCGCTGGGGTCAAAGGTGAGCCTAGATATCACAAACTACGACCTGGGCTCAGAGCGCTACTTGGAAACCGGAGAGGCTCTAACCGAGGCGGATCTTTCGAGCCTTGGGAAGCACGATGCAATTTTGCTTGGAGCTATCGGGGATCCCAGGGTAAAGTCCGGCATCCTGGAGCGCGGGTTGCTCCTAAAACTGCGATTTGCTTTTGATCACCACATCAACCTGCGGCCGTCAAAGCTCTACCCGGGCGTTGAATCGGTTTTGAAGGGCGACCACGAGATTGATTTCGTGGTTGTTCGCGAGGGCACCGAAGGTCCATATGTTGGCAACGGTGGGGCTATTCGATTGGGAACTGAGCAAGAAATCGCCAACGAGGTTTCAGTGAATACCGCGTTTGGTGTTGAGCGCGCAGTGAAGTATGCGTTTGAACTTGCAAAAACCAGAGATCGCAAGCACGTGACCCTGGTTCACAAGACCAACGTTTTGGTTCACTCTGGCTCACTCTGGGCCAGATTGGTTGACGAGGTTTCCAAAAACTACCCGAGTGTGACACACGACTACATGCACATCGATGCTGCGACCATCCACATGGTGAATGCCCCAGAGCGTTTTGATGTGATAGTCACCGACAACCTGTTTGGCGATATCATCACCGACCTTGCCGCCGCGGTAACCGGTGGAATTGGATTGGCTGCATCGGCTAATCTAAATCCAACCGGTGCCTATCCGTCCATGTTCGAACCCGTCCATGGCTCGGCTCCGGATATTGCTGGAAAAAACCTGGCAGATCCAACCGCGGCAATCCTTTCCGCGGCGCTATTGGCAAAGACCCTCGGCTACCCCGAGGCCGCCGAAAGAATTGAGCAGGCTGTAGCCAAAGACCTGTTGAGCGCTCAAAAGGGCCGCTCCACAGACCAGGTTGCGACCGCAATCTTGGAGATGATTTAGGTATTCATGGACTTTTCAGTAACCCGCAATGCCAATCCTGCGCCTGAATCAGAGCGTGAGGCGATATTGGCAAACCCGACTTTTGGAACTCACTTCACCGACCACCAGGTGGTTGTGGTTTGGGAGAGCGGTAAGGGCTGGCACTCCGCCGAGGTAATGCCCTACGGTCCAATCATGATGGACCCTTCGTCATCGGTTTTGCACTACGGCCAAGAGATATTTGAGGGCATCAAGGCCTACCGTCACCAAGACGGATCGATCTGGACCTTCAGGCCAACTGCAAACGCTGCGCGCTTGCAGCGTTCTGCTAAGCGCATGGCGCTTCCCGAGCTGCCAGAAGAAGTGTTTGTTGAGTCACTACGACAGCTAATTGCGGTTGACGGTGCCTGGGTGCCAAAGCCCGAAAACGAAAAGACCCTTTACTTCAGGCCCTTTGAAATTGCGGCTGAGAATTTTCTAGGCGTGCGAGCAGCAAACCGCGTGGAGTACCGACTGATTGCCTGCCCGGTCGGCCCTTACTTCACCGGTGGACTCAAGCCGGTATCAATCTGGATTGCTCTTGATTCCGCTCGCGCGGGTAAGCACGGCACCGGTGAGGCAAAGACCGGTGGCAACTATGCGGCTTCTCTATTGGCTCAGCAGGAGGGCAATGACAACGGTTGCTCGCAAGTTATGTTCTTGGACGCCGAGACCGCAACCAACATTGAAGAACTTGGCGGCATGAATCTGTTCTTTGTCTTCAAGGATGGCGGTGTTGCAACCCCCGGGCTTGATGGCACCATCTTGCGCGGCATCACCAGAGACAGCGTTATCAGACTTATCAAGGACAGGGGACTCGAGGTTTCAGAGCGCGACATAAGTCTTGATGAGATTCGTAAATCCGCTCGTTCTGGCGAATTGGTAGAGGTCTTTGCCTGCGGCACGGCGGCGGTTATCACCCCGGTGGGCTTATTGAAATCGCGAGAGGAAGAAATCTTGATTTCGAATGAACCTGGAGAACTGACCGCTTCGCTTCGAGCCGAGCTGACCGGGATTCAGTATGGAACGGTCCCAGACCGCCACAACTGGATGCACAAGCTGGCAGACTAACCAGATGCAAATTGTCAGAATTCACCACGGGCAAGATACCCACTTCGGAAAAATTGAAGATGGCCAAGTAAGAGTTTTTGATGGCAACCCAATGCTCGGCGCAAAGCTGACCGACACCTTTTTTCCGCTGTCAAGCTGCAAGCTCCTGGCCCCGACGGAGCCCTCAAAGGTAGTTTGCATTGGCATGAACTACTCAGCCCATGCGGCCGAGATCGCTCAGGACGTTCCCGATGAACCGCTGATGTTCTTCAAGCCGGTGAGCGCGGTCATTGGACCAGACGAAGCAATTGTTTTGCCATGGCAGTCCAACCAGGTTGAGCTTGAAGTTGAGCTCGCTGTGGTGATTGGCAAGGAGGCGAAGAACATTACCAAGGATCAAGCAGGCGAGCATATCTTTGGCTACACGATCGCCAATGATGTCACCGCACGAGACTTGCAGTTCTCAGACTTGCAGTGGGCCAGGAGCAAAGGCTTTGATACCTTCTGCCCGCTGGGTCCATGGATTGAAACCGAGTTTGATCCTGCCGGAAAAAAGATCGACTCCAGGGTCAACCACGAGTCTCGTCAGCACGCTCGCACCAACGACATGAACTTTGATGTCGCAACCCTGGTTTCCTTCGTCAGTGAAAACGTGACGTTGTATCCCGGGGATGTAATTTTGACCGGCTCACCTGCTGGAATTTCAAGAATCTCCAAGGGCGATCAGGTTGAGTGTGAGATCGAGGGCATCGGCGTGCTTCACAACCCCGTGGCCTAAGCTTTAGCCGCTATGGATTTGATTACTGCGCCCGCAACCACCGCCCAAGGCTCTGACATTAGGGTTCGGTTTTGCCCTTCTCCAACCGGAACCCCGCACGTCGGACTAATCCGAACCGCACTGTTTAACTGGGCCTACGCCAGAAAAACCGGTGGCACGTTCATTTTTCGCATCGAGGACACCGATGCCAATCGCGACTCTGAAGAAAGCTACGGCCAGTTGGTCGAGGCACTGCGCTGGCTCGGGTTGGATTGGGATGAGGGTATTGACGTTGGCGGACCTCACGAGCCATACCGACAGTCGCAACGAACCGAGATTTACCTTGAGGTAATCGAGAAGCTAAAGGCCAAAGGCCACCTTTATGAGAGCTATCTAAATGCAGATGAGATCAAGGACCGCAACCTCGCTATTGGTCGTGACCCACAAATGGGCTATGACAACTCAGAACGTGAGATTTCGGCAGCAGCAAAGGCTGAATATTTGGCTCAGGGGCGCCAGCCTGCACTAAGGCTGCGAGTCCCGGATCAGGACATCAGCTTCACCGACCTGGTTCGTGGCGAAATCACTTTTCCAAAGGGATCGTTCCCGGACTTTGTTCTGGTCAGGCCAGGTGGCGAACCGCTTTACACGCTGGTCAATCCGGTCGATGACGCCCTGATGGGGGTCACCGACGTTCTGCGAGGTGAGGACCTGTTGTCCTCTACGCCAAGACAGATCGTGCTTTACAACGCGCTTTACGACATTGGGGTCGCAAAGTTCATCCCACGCTTTGGCCACCTGCCATTTGTAATGGGTGAGGGCAACAAGAAACTCTCGAAGCGAAACCCGGAGTCAAATCTGTTTTTGCACCGAGACCGCGGGTTTATCCCGGAGGGTTTATTGAACTACCTGGCACTTTTGGGCTGGTCAATAGCTGCTGATCGAGACATCTTCACCCTCACAGAGATGCAGCAAAGCTTTGACGTTACAAGTGTGAATCCAAATCCGGCACGTTTCGACCAGAAAAAGGCTGACGCCATCAATTCCGCCCACATAAGGCTTTTAGATCCAACCGACTTTGCTCAGCGATTATTGCCCTACCTGCAATCCGAGGGCATCATTGGGGCCAGCCCAACCCCTCGCGAACAGCAGATCATTACTGCCGCAGGTCCACTGTTGCAAGAGCGAATGATTGTTCTTAGCGAGGCCGTTGGCATGCTCGGGTTCTTGATCTCTGAAAAGGCAGAACTTGAGTTTGAAAAAGAGGCATTGGACGGGCTGCCGGAGAATGCAGGCGATGTGGTCAGGGCTGCCCACGCAGTGCTGTCAGACCTTGAAGAGTTCACCGCATCGAACATTCAGGACAGGTTAAATGCCGAGCTTGTTGAGCGGCTAGAGCTTAAGCCAAGAGTCGCCTTTGGTCCGGTTCGGGTCGCGGTTAGTGGCCGCCGAGTGACACCGCCCTTATTTGAGTCAATGGAGATTTTGGGCAGGGAACTGAGCCTTGCAAGACTAGAGTCATTTACTCAAGCGCGCTAGGATAGTGGCTTGTGACCTTGGGTCAACCCTTGGGGTATGGTGTAATTGGCAACACGGAGGTTTCTGGTACCTTTGTTCTTGGTTCGAGTCCAGGTACCCCAGCAAGAGTGAAAACTGCATCAGCTTTGGCTGATGCTTTTTCCATTTAGGTCAGTTTCAAGGAGTCTGCATGCTTGCCGATTTTGCCTCCTGGTTTTTGGTGATTGCCACTGTTTCCGTTGCTCTTTTTCAGCTTGCCATTGTGCTTGGGGCACCATTGGGTGACTACGCCTACGGTGGTCAAATCTCTGGCGTTCTTCCAGCGCGCTATCGCCTTATAAGTGTCTTATCCATGCTTGTGTTTCTCGCCGTTGCGGGTCACTACCTGGCTCAACTGGGCTTTTTTCAACCGGTGCTACCGACCGACCTAAACGCGATTTCCAATTGGGGTTTCGTGGCCTTTTTCGTGTTGGCCGCAGTACTAAACAACATCACCAAGAGTCAGCAGGAAAAGCGAGTATTTGGTTCGGTTACCATCGCGATGGTTCTGGCCGCTGTGATGGTTGCTATTTAGCGACCAGGGATTGAAGTGAGCCAAATTCTTGGCACCAAAACCATGCGCATATTTCCAGGTGGAAGCTTGTAGTCCTCTTATGAAATTGCTCGATGCGTGAGTTTTTAGGTCTATGTTTGTGGACAGATTTGAAAGGTGGTGGCGATGAAGCCACTGGGAGTTTTGGTAAACCCAAAGGCTAATCGCGGCAAGGGCGAGGCAAGTGGCGATGAGGTTTTTGCCGAGCTTGCAAACCGCGGGATTGCAAGCATTAACCTCAGCGCGGAGTCCGCGGTGGCGGCCTTTGAGAAGGCATCACGCGCGATCAGCAACCAGGAGATTTCCGGTCTGGTCGCAGTCGGTGGCGATGGCACCTCGCAGCTGGGGGTAAACATCTGCGTATCCAGTCAATTGCCGATGGGCCTTATCCCTGCGGGTTCTGGAAACGATCAGGCTAGACAGCTTGGGATTCCCAGGGACTCGATTCCTGCCGCAGTGGACTTTTTAGTTCAGCATCTTAAAAAGCCCAGAAGAGTTGATGCAATGCGGGTGAAAACCCAAACCAGAGAGTTTTGGTCACTGGGCTCTATTTCTGCGGGATTTGATGCACTTTGTGCTCAGCGGGCCAACGGGCTGGTTTGGCCCAAGGGTCCCAACAGCTACGTAGCGGCAATGCTTTTGGAGCTGCCGCGCTTTGAGCCGATTGAGTACCAGATAGAGGCCGACGGCAAAAAGCGCAGCTTCAAGGCGATGCTTTGTGGTGTGGCCAACGTTAAGAACTTTGGCGGTGGCATGAAGATTTCTCCGAACTCGGAGATAGACGATGGTGAACTCGAGGTTTTTATCCTTCACGAGGTTTCAAGAAGGAGACTGCTTCGCATTTTCCCCACCGTTTACGAGGGCAAACACCTGGGTTTTCCAGAGATTGAAATCTTCAAGGCGAAGAGCATTTCAATAGCAAACGATGCCTTTCCAATGACCTGCGATGGCGAACTTATTGGTCCCGCACCCTTCAGTGTTGAAGTCCACCCGGGGGCCCTTTCGGTCTTTGGCTAAAGATTGCTAACCCTGGCAAACTGTGGCAGAATCCTCTGGTTGCTCAACGGCCCCATCGTTTAGCGGCCTAGGACACTGCCCTCTCACGGCAGCGGCGCGGGTTCGAATCCCGCTGGGGTCACAAAATCTCGCTCTTGATGACAAAATCTCGGGAGCGGGATTTCTCTTTTAACGCCAGCGCCTTGAATAGGCGATTGCAAAGGCAATGAATAACACTGGGAACAGCGCGGCCGCATTTAGTCCACCAAAGCTATAAAGCGCCAAAATGGTGCCTGCGATTGCCCCACCAAAAGCTCCCGAAAGACTCATCAGGGTGTCACTAAAGCCCTGCACCTTGCTGCGATTCTCGGTATCCAGAGTCTCGGACAAAAGCGCACTACCTGCAACCGTGGCTGCAGACCACCCCAGCCCCAGCAAGAACAGTCCGACCACCACCGCGGCAAAACTGCTCTGTCCAAAACCAGAGACCGCAAGCGAAATCAGGAAGATAAACAGCCCGAGAATAATCACCCGCTTGGCACCGAAACGATCGGTGAGGGTTCCAAAGATCGGAGCCAGCGCATACATGCCCGCAATGTGAAGCGAAATGGTGAAGCCAACCTCCGCCAGTGAGTGCCCCTCGGAGGCAAGGTGTGCCGGAGTCATAGCCATTACCGCAACCATAACCATGTGGCTCAGGGCAATGGTTAGAACGGCGAAGCCGGCAATCGGGTTTGCCCTGATAACGGCCAAAGCCTCTGGAACTCCCGGATTTTTCAGCCTGGGCGGCAGACCTGCAACGTCCCTTGCAACCAATAATGGGTCGGGTCTGAGACCAAACCAGAACACCATGGTGGATAAAAACTGAGCCAGGATCGTAAACAAAAACGGACCTGCAAGGTTTGGCATGCCGAGCCAGAGCCCGAGGCTTTCACCCGGGGCAATTAGGTTCGGTCCGATTACGGCCCCCAGGGTTGTGGCCCAGACCACCATGGATAAATCCTTGCCCTTGGGTTTGCCGGTCGGGATATCTGCAGCGGCAAAACGAGCCTGCAGTGAGACAGCGGAACCTGAACCAAGTAAAAACAGCGCCACCAGCTCAATTGGGAACGAGCGGGTGTAGGTGGCAGCGATCATCAGGCTGGCACCCAAAATCGCTAAAAACGCACCGGTTCCCAGGGCAACCCGGCGACCCTTGCGATAGGCAAGGTTTGCTAGCGGCATAGCAACCGCGCCCGCACCAAGAGTCGAAAGAGTGGCGGCTGCTCCGGACCAGGCTGGGGTACCAGAGAGCTCAACCGCTAGAAGTGCTCCAACTGAAAGCGTTGCACCCAGCCCAAATCCACCAAGCGCTTGACCAAGTGCTAAAACCTTTACGGTGCGCCTCTGCAGAACGATTAGGTCAGTGAGTGAATTCTGAGACACCGTCCAACACTATCGGTTGGGCTAAACTTGTAATCACGCAATCGCGAGGTGAATGAATGTCTAAAAAGCCACTAACTCTGGCCGAGAAGCTTTGGCTGGACCACTTGGTTGTCAAGGGTGAAAATGGTGCGCCAGACCTGCTGTATATCGACCTGCACCTAATCCATGAGGTGACTAGCCCACAGGCCTTTGATGGACTGCGACTAGCAGGCCGAGACATCAGGCGCAAAGACCTAACCATTGCCACTGAAGACCACAACACTCCTACCCAGGACATTCACCTGCCAATCGCGGAGCCAACCTCCAGGGCACAGGTTCAGGCACTTCGAGACAACACCAAGGAATTTGGCGTCAGGATTCACTCACTGGGAGATAAAAACCAGGGCATCGTGCACGTTGTTGGACCACAGCTTGGTTTGACCATGCCGGGACTAACCATTGTTTGTGGTGACTCCCACACCTCTACCCATGGAGCGTTCGGTTCTTTGGCCATGGGTATCGGCACCAGCGAGGTTGAGCACGTGCTCGCCACCCAGACCCTGCCACTGCAGCCTTTCAAGACCATGGCCATCAACGTTGAGGGCAAGCTCAGGCCAGGTGTTAGTGCCAAGGATATCATCTTGGCCGTTATCGCGAAGATTTCTACCGGTGGTGGCCAGGGCTACGCCCTGGAATACCGTGGCAGTGCGATTCGTGCGCTCTCCATGGAGGGAAGAATGACGATTTGCAACATGTCCATCGAGGCAGGTGCTCGTGCAGGCATGGTGGCCCCGGATGAGGTCACCTTTGAATACCTAAAGGGTCGCCCGCATGCTCCAGAAGGTGCTGACTGGGATGCTGCGGTTGAATACTGGAAGACCCTGAAGACCGATGCTGACGCAGTCTTTGACGCCGAGGTATTTATTGATGCCGATTCGCTTGATCCCTTTGTCACCTGGGGCACCAACCCAGGTCAAGGTGTTTCGCTCATGGACTCGGTTCCAAACCCAGCGGACTACACGGATTCGAACGAACGCGCCTCCGCAGAGCGAGCGCTGGAATACATGGACCTAGCCCCTGGCACCAAGATGAAGGACATTGCGGTGAACACCGTGTTCCTAGGTTCCTGCACCAACGCCCGCATTGAAGACCTCAGGGCAGCTGCCGAGGTTGTGAAAGGCAGGACCAAGGCCGAGGGCGTGCGAATGATGGTGGTACCCGGGTCTCAAAAGGTTAGATTGCAAGCAGAAGAAGAGGGCCTGGACAAGGTCTTTAAGGACTTCGGTGCCGAATGGCGCTTCGCAGGTTGCTCAATGTGTCTGGGTATGAATCCGGATCAACTGGCTTCTGGGGAGCGCGCTGCGTCAACCTCAAATAGAAACTTTGAGGGACGTCAGGGCAAGGGAGCAAGAACTCATCTGGTCTCTCCCGTTGTTGCGGCGGCTACTGCCGTTCGCGGAACCCTTTCCGCCCCTGCGGATTTGGAGGATTAGATGGAGCGCATATCAGTTTTTGAGGGCATTGCCGCTCCGCTCAAGCGGGGCAATGTGGACACCGATCAGATCATTCCTGCGGTCTACCTAAAGCGCATTACCAAGACTGGTTTCGAGGATGGACTTTTTGCTTCTTGGCGCCAAGACCCCGAGTTTGTATTGAACCAGGCGCCCTATCAGGGTGCTCAGGTTTTGATCACCGGACCAGACTTTGGCACCGGATCTTCACGTGAACATGCGGTCTGGGCGCTTCGCGACTTTGGCTTCAAAGCGGTCTTTAGCTCCAAGTTTGCGGATATCTTCAGGGGTAACTCCGGCAAGCAGGGGCTTATTGCTGGCGAGATCAGTGAGGCTGACACCCAGCTGCTGTGGTCACTAATCGAGGCAAACCCGGGCGTTGAGGTGAAGGTGGATTTGCCCGCTCAAGAGGTCAGCCTTGGCGATGTCAAGGTCCATTTCGAAATCGATGAATACACTAAGTGGCGCCTCATGGAGGGTCTGGATGACATCGGAATCACAATGCAGAGTGAGGATGCAATAGTCTCCTACGAGACGAAAAGAGAGTCCTGGAAACCCAAGACTCTCCCTGCAAAAGGAGTCTGATTGTCCCAGATCACCATCAATGGTGGAAAGCCACTAACTGGCAGGGTCGACCTAAAGGGTGCGAAGAACCTGGTCACCAAGGCCATGGTGGCGTCGCTTTTAGGCGAGACCCCATCGACGCTTTATGACGTGCCCCATATCTCTGATGTTGAGGTGGTCCAGCGACTTTTGAACCTGCACGGCGTAACCATTGAGCACGATTCGGTCACCGGCAACATGGTGCTCGACCCCTCAAATGTCGAGCAGGCCAGAATGACCGACATCGATGCTCATGCTGGATCCTCAAGAATTCCAATTTTGTTCTGTGGACCGCTGCTGCACCGACTCGGAGAAGCCTTCATCCCAGGTCTTGGTGGTTGCGAGATCGGCAACCGTCCAGTGGATTTCCACTTTGACGTACTCAGAGCCTTCGGTGCTGTTATCGAGAAGCTTCCAACCGGCACCAGGCTCAGCGCTCCAGAGGGATTGACTGGTGCAAAGATTCAACTTCCCTATCCATCCGTCGGTGCAACCGAGCAGGTATTGCTTTCGGCAGTTGCTGCAAAGGGAACGACCGAGCTGCGTGGTGCCGCGATTGAGCCAGAGATTGTTGACCTAATCGCTATTTTG
>JAGYIH010000017.1 GCA_018402615.1 Aquiluna sp. | reverse complement strand
ATGGCGACCATTGCCGACGCAGCATCAGACTCAGCGATGCCCAACCGGGCAATGCTGCGCTTGAGCACGTCCCTGTGATTCACCCGAATTGTGGCGCCCGCGATGCCAAGCGCCTCGAGGGCCGAAAGTGAAGCAAGTAAAAGCTCTGCCTCAGCGGCGATGGAGTCTTCACCGATGATGTCAATATCACACTGCAAAAACTGCCGGTAGCGGCCCTTCTGAGGGCGTTCAGCTCGAAATACCGGTCCTATCTGCATTGCCTTGAAAACCTTGGGTAACTTGGCGTGATTAGTTGCGTAGTAGCGAGTGAGGGGAACCGTCAGGTCAAACCTCAGGCCCAAATCAGCAAGCTCCTCACCTTGGGCACGAGATCTTTCAAACTCCTCGCCACGCTTCTGAATCTTGAATACCAGCTTTTCATTATCGCCACCCTGGCCGCTACTTAGTCGATCGAGGTCCTCAACAACTGGCGTCTCGATCGCCTGAAAGCCACGAGCAAGGTAACTATTGGAGATTTTGGCAATCAACTGCTGGCGGACTGCCGATTCAATCGGCAAGAAGTCGCGCATTCCCCTAGTGGGTTTCACCTGAATAGCCATGGGGGCAAGTTTGACACATCAAGCTCTGCTTGCCCGTTAGCTGGAGAATTCTTGAAAGTTTCCTGTTCTCAATTGAAGGGCGAATTGCTAGGGTTACTGACATGTCTTCAGAGGCGCCGAAGCCCAGACGCGGCCGGCCAATCACCACCGATCCAAATTCGGTCAGCCTTGCAGCACTAAAGCTATTTTCTAAACGCGGCATCGAAACCGTAACCATGGATGAGGTTGCAGCTAACGCTGGAATCTCTCGTTCCAACCTCTTCAGACTCTTTCCCTCCAAGGCGGCAGTGGTCTGGGGTGGTCTGCATCAGTTTCACGAGGAGCTCGGCAAGCGACTCACCGAGGGTAAGAGCCAAGACCTGGTAGCTCTGCTACACGGGGCTTGGGTGGATGCCATGAAGATGCTGGATGACACCCTAGAGACCTTGAGGCTGCGACTTAGGTTGATTGGTTCGTCTCCCGAGGTCTATGGCTGGGGCCAGGGTCAGCTCGAGGATGTCAGAAAACTTATGGAACGCGCAGTGATCGACAACGGCGGAGATACGGTCAGAGCAAAAATGGTCTCCTCGGCCGTGGTGTCAGCTTCGATGGCAATACTGATTCACTGGGCCGAAAGCGAAGATTCAAGAAGCCCGTCTCAAGTTTTGGATGAGGGCTTCAAAGACTTTGAGTCGCTTTTCTCCAGGTCTTAGCTTTCAGGAAAAAGGGCTAGTTACCAATTCCAACCACACCGGCGTCAAAGTCATCTGCCAATTCCTGTGATCGAATCTCAGTCTGCAACTCTCTGGTTGCCTCCCGAAGCGCTCTCTCGGGATCCAGTCCCAGTGTTCTGGCGCTAGCAACAATTGCCAGCAGCAATTTCCCAAGTTCAGCCTCGGATTCCATTGGGACCACTGGTTCGCTCAGGCCTTGCAAAATGCCAGCCTTCTCCGCTTTGCCCAAAACCTTAGAGCTCAGAGCAAGTGCGGGCATTGTCTGGGGAATTCCATCTAACACCGAGGTGCGACCGGGCTTTTCCTTTTTCTTGTGACCCTCCCAGTTCTGCATCACGTCTTCGCCGGTCTTGGCAGCAAATTCGGCAAGTTCGGACTCAGTACCAAAGACGTGTGGGTGCCTGGAGCGCATCTTCTCTTCCATATATGCAGCCACGTCCTCCAGATCAAAGGGCTCACCCAAAGTTCCCTCAGAGGCCAGATCGGAGTGGAAGATCACCTGGTACAAAACATCACCAAGCTCCTCCAGAACCTCATTTCGATTGCCGGTTTCGATAGCGTCAATCAGCTCGTGAGTTTCCTCCAGCAGATACTGCACCAGTGAACGATGGTCCTGCTCGGCATCCCAGGGACAACCACCGGGGGCTCGAAGCTGGTGTGCGGTGCTAATCAGAGATCTAAGCTTTTCCATCTTTTACCCCAAACACGATTGAAAACAACTGCCAAAGCCAGTTAATCACCTCGTCATCGGTTTTGGCTTCCGTGCCGCTAGAAATCGGCACCGGCACACTTAGTAACTTAGAAGACTGCAAATATCTCAGTCCTGGAAGCTTGTGGCTCAGCGCTACCAATTCCTGCTCGCTGAGCTCTACCGGACTAAGTTTTGCCAAAGCACCCAGCAGGTTTACGTCCTTTAGACCCAGACGGTTGGCCTGCTGCCTCAAGGCGGTCACTTCAATGAGCTGCAGAACCGCCTTGGGCGCCTTGCCATAGCGGTCTTCAAGCTCGGCCAGAATCTCTTGCAACTTCTGCCTCGAGCTCTTTGCAGAACTCTCGGAGGAGAGCTTGTGATAGGCCTCGAGCCGAAGGCGCTCAGAATCAACGTACTCGACCGGAATTCTGGCGTCCACTGGAAGCTCGAGTTTGAGTTCGGAGGGAGAGGAAGTCTCCTCCCCACGAAACTCATTCACCGCCTCGGCAATCATGCGCAAATACAAGTCAAAGCCAACCCCTGCAATGTGACCCGACTGCTCACCACCAAGCAGGTTTCCAGCGCCACGGATTTCCAGGTCCTTCATCGCCACCTGCATACCGCTTCCGAGTTCGTTATTGGTGGCAATTGTTGCCAGGCGGTCGTGTGCAGTTTCAGTGAGAGGTTTGGTTGGGTCATAAAAGAAGTAGGCATAGGCACGCTCCTTGGAGCGCCCTACCCGACCCCGAATCTGGTGCAGCTGACTCAGACCAAAGTTTTCCGAGCGATCGACGATCAAGGTATTGGCGTTGGGGATATCAATTCCGGTTTCAATAATCGTGGTCGATACCAAAACGTCAAACTTTCGCTCCCAGAAGTCCACCACCACCTGCTCCAAGAGCGCCTCGGGCATTTGCCCGTGGGCGATTGCGACCCTCGCCTCCGGCACCAATTTCGCAATATCGGCGGCAACTTTTTCAATTGTGGCAACGCGGTTATGGACGAAGAACACCTGACCCTCGCGAATCATCTCCCGTCTGATTGCAGCGGCGACCTGCTTCTCGCTGTAGCCACCAATGTAGGTCAAGATCGGATGACGCTCCTCGGGTGGGGTTGCCAGCGTGGACATCTCCCGAATCCCAGTTACTGCCATCTCAAGGGTTCTGGGGATTGGGGTTGCACTCATTGCCAGCACGTCAACGTTGGTCTTTAGTTCCTTCAGCTTTTCCTTGTGCTCAACCCCGAAACGCTGCTCTTCGTCGATTATTACCAGTCCCAAATCTCGGAACTTCATGCTTGCCGAGAGGATGCGGTGGGTTCCAATGACCATATCCAGCGCTCCTGATTCCAGGTCCTCAAGAGTCTTCTTGCTCTGTCTCGCGGTTTGAAAGCGGCTCAGGGCAGCGAGCTTGATTGGGAAACCGCTGTATCGCTGCTCAAATGTCTCTAGGTGCTGCCGCACCAAAAGCGTTGTTGGAACCAGCATGGCTACCTGCTTGCCGTCCTGAATAGCCTTGAAGGCGGCTCTGACCGCAACCTCGGTTTTCCCATAGCCAACATCGCCAGCCAGCAGTCGATCCATGGGAACAGTTTTTTCCATGTCCCTTTTGACCTCGTCGATTGTTGTCATCTGGTCCGGGGTCTCCATGTGGATGAAGGCATCTTCCAGCTCTTTTTGCCAGGGCGTATCTGGGCCGAAGGCATATCCCTTACTCTTCATTCGCGCTGAGTAAAGCTTCACCAGGTCGATCGCAATCTTGCGAACTGCCTTTCGAGCATTGCCCTTGGCTCTGGCCCAATCGGTGCCGCCCATCCTTGAAAGAACCGGTGCCTCCGCACCCACGTAGCGCGATAAAAAGTCCAGCTGATCGGTGGGAACAAACAGGGTGTCTGCCGGGTAGCCGCGCTTGGGTGGGGAGAACTCGATCACCAGATACTCGCGAACCTGGTTCCGATTCTGACGCTGAATGAGTTCTTTGAAGCGTCCAATGCCGTGAATCTCGTGCACCACGTAGTCACCGGCCTTTAGCGCCAGCGGATCGACCTGCTGGCCTCGCCGCCTTGCCAGCTTGCGCTCCTTGGGTGACGAGTAGCTGCCCGCGATACCAAAGTATTCGGACTCGGTCATTACAATGAGGTTTTGTTCCTGCAGCACAAAGCCCTGCTCGAGATTCCCAACGACGCAGCTGATGTGATCGACAGCGGGGTTTCCCAGCACCTCGGTGAGTATCGCCGGCATTTGCTCTTGAGCCAAGATTTCAACAATGCGTTCCGCAGTTCCATGTCCCTTGGCAACGATCACTATTGCCATCTTTTGCGAAAGTTGGTCCGCAAGCCAGCTCAACGCTGGCGATTCCCTGGTGAAACTTGGGATTTGTCGCAGACCCAGGTCAATCGAGTCTTCGCCTTGCAAGGGATCAATTTCAATGACTCGGTGGTCTTTTCGAACCATTTCAAAAAATGTCTCTGGTTGGAAAAACCCACCCTTAGAAAAATCAATTGGCGCGGTTGCACCCTCAATCGCCGCATCCCAGGCGGCATGCAAGAACTCCTCATTGGTCTCGACCAGTGACGCAGCTCTTGCCATAATCCGCTCGGGTTCTAAAACTACGACCTCGGTCTTTTTTAGGTAGTCGGTAATGGGCCCAAGTTTCACTCCCAACAGCGGTGCCAAAGACTCCATACCGCTCACAGGCATGCCCTCGCCGATCTTGGAGAGCATTTCCTTCAGTCCGGGAAACTCCGAAGACATCTCGCGAGCACGCCTTGCAACGCTCGGGGTAATTAGCAGCTCGCGAGCTGCGTAGAGCTCAATCGAATCAAGCTGTGAGGCGATTGAGCGCTGGTCGGAGACCTGAAATTCACGAATGTCTTCGAGCTGGTCACCAAAGAACTCCAGCCTCAGGGCGTGGGCGTTCGTGGTGGGAAAAACATCTAGAATTCCACCTCGAATTGCAAACTCACCTCGGCGTGAAACCATGTCCACGCGCTCATAGGCCAACTCGATCAGCTTCAACGAAAGCTCCGGTAGCAAGTAGTCCTGGCCCTTGATCAAGGTGAAGGGGGGATGATCTTCCAGACCACCAATCACCGGCTGCAGTGCAGCTCTGATTGAGATAAGCAGCGCCGTTGGCCTAGTGGTCCCCTGTTGAAGCTCGACCATGCGATGCAGCGCTTTCAGCCTCTTGCCAACAGTTTCGGCGGCGGGTGAGAGCCGCTCATGAGGCAATGTCTCCCAGGATGGGAACTCAATCAGTTCAAGGTTGGGTATCAATTCCGCTAGCGAATCCGAGAGCGTGGAAGCCTGGTTTCCAGATGAGACGATGATGACAACGGGTGCTTTGGCCAATCTAATTACCTGGGCTAGTGCTATTGCATGAGTGGCGCTGGGGGCGAAGAAGTGTCGATTTTTCGATGACAGGATTTGGTCCAGAGGGCGCGACTTAGCTACTGCCTGCAATATAGGGCCCAGGGTCACTGGATAATCTTAGGCACTAGGTGACGTCGTGATTTCCAATACGTGGTCGATTGCCAACTCAATTAGAACCGGCAGCTCTTTGGTTTGGGTGGTCGAGAAGTTCTGCAACACGAAGTCGCTCACTGCCATTAGTCCGTTTGGTCTTCCAATGCCAAAGCGGACTCTGTGATAACCGGTACCGCAATGTTCAGTGATATCGCGAAGGCCATTATGACCGGCATGACCACCATCAAACTTTTTTCTAATGTCACCAAATTCAAGATCTAGCTCGTCATGAATGACAATCAGCTGACTGGCATTCAGAGAGTGAAACTGCAACAACTTCTGGACCGGGTTTCCGGACAGGTTCATAAAGCCCTGGCTCTTGGCCAGTATCAGCTTTTGATTTTCGTGCCCCATTTCTGCGACCAGAGAACCGGTTTTGTGGGCCTTGAAGCGAAGCGAATGCCGGTGGGAAATGGCATCTAGAACCTGCTGGCCGATGTTGTGGCGGTTGTGCTGGTAGTTGGGCCCGGGATTGCCGAGCCCAACTACCAACCAGGTATTACTACTCGGCAGCTGGTTCCTCTGTCGTCTCAGTAACTTCAGCAATTTCATCTTCAGCGGCTCCGGCTCGGGTTTCTACAACCGAAGCTACCAGCACGCTGGCCTCCAGCTCTGGAGTTACACCCTTGGGGATAACCAGGTCAGAAACCAGATAGTGGTGACCAGCCGGATTGTCCTTCGAGATGTGAAGTTCGATGTAGTCAGGAATGTGAGTGGCTTCAGCCTCAACCTTGACGGTCTTGTGCTCAAGGTCCAGAACGGTACCGCTCATGGCCTCTCCAATAACGTGAACGGGGACCTCAACGTGGACCTTCTCGCCCTTGACAACCTCAATCAGGTCAATGTGCTCGATGATCATGGTGACCGGGTCCTTGGAAGCACTCTTCACCAAAACCAGTTCTTCCTTGCCCGAGATGTTTAGCGCGAGCAGAGCGTTTTTGGTGCGCAAAGCTAGGGCAACCTCGTGGGCTGGAAGGTGAATGTGGCGGGTGGCATTTCCGTGACCGTAGATTACGGCTGGTGTGCGTCCTGCGGCGCGAAGCTTTCGAGCCGCTCCCTTGCCAAAGCTTTCGCGAACCTCGGCTAACAATTTGTTCTCAGACATCATTTCCTTCTCAAGTAGAGGCGGGGAAGATGACCCCGTCGATTACGGATGCAAACTACATCCCTCGCCGCTGAACGCCCATAGCCTAGCCCAGACTAGAGAAGCTTGGCAGCCCCATCACCCAAAAATGTCGCCAGCGACAAAACTGCAATCCCGAGCACCAAGCCCTCAACGGAACGCTGAAGCAATCGCCAAGCTCAACAGCAGGCCGAGAATGTTCCAAACCTTAGAGCTGCATTGCACCTCTCTATGGGGCTGCCTGTAGGCGGCAGGTTAGCGATTGCGTAGTAGGTCAAAATAGCAAATGAGCTAAGCCCGATGGTCAGATAGAAGCTTCCAGAGCTTGCCAAAATGATCGCAATCATGGCAATAAAAGTTCTACTAACCAGGGTGCACCATTCTTGCTTCTGATTGCAAACACTCTTGGCAATTCGCCGTCTTCAGCCATCGTGGCCGCAGTTCTAGACATTCCAGCGAAGCAGTGCTGGCAGGGAACCCAATGCGGCGATTTTCGCGAATACAAAGACAAAAGATCCGGTACCAAAACTCACCGCTGCCAAGTCTGCCAGCGGGATGAACGGAACCAATGAAGAGAATGCCGAGTCGATTCTCTAAGAGCCATCCGAGCGTCAGGTAAAGCACGAAAACAATACCGAGGAAATCAGTATTGCCTTGGGGACCACGGTTTCGAGTCGCCAACTTCATCGCCGAGCGTTGCCACCCTGGCGTAACCCGGCAAAAGGCAAAGAACAGGCTGGCTGCAGTTAGGACTCCGATCCCACCGGGGCAGGGAGGCACCGCCTGGTTGGCGGCAGCAAGATAGCAGCGATGGCCAGCGCCAGTAAAAGACGATCGTGATGCTAGCCAAAACCTTGGAACCAAAGGCAGTTCTATTGACCCCAAGAATGTTGATTGCCATTAGCAGAATTGCGACCGCAGCGGTTAGCACCTCTAGCCTGGTGTCAGATAACTGTAGCAAAGGTGAGGGCAATTGCGGCGGCGGAACCGATCTTCCCAACTAAGAATGCGATACCGGCGAGGAAGCCCCGGGTATTGGAAAGATAGTGCCTTCTGTAGGCATAGGTACCGCCGGTCTTGAGACCACGGCGGCTAGCTGAGCGATGGTTGTGGCATTTAGGTAGGCGACGACTGCGGCCAGAACTGATCAGAACTGCAGCCAGTTTCCAGCCAGAGCGGCCGCAGGTCCAAAAACCACGAAGACACCGGCGCCGAGCATGGCTGCCAAGCCAATAAATACGGCGTCCAGCTGGCCGAGTTTTGCTTCACGAACCTGCCTAGGCGTGGCCGGGGGGAACAGAGTTTACGGAGTCGTCGTAGAAAACTGCCACCAATTGCCTTTGAGATCAGTGGTGCAATTGACAATACGGTCAGGTTTTCAAATTCCTTTTCGGGGTGATCGGAAGCGTGTTGGTAACTACCACAGAGTCGATTACCGGGTCAGACAATCTTTCCTTGGCAGGAGGTTTGAAAATACGCCGTGAGTTGCAGCGACGATGACCCTTGCCGCGCCGTTAGCCTTGAGGGCCTTGGCGGCGGCCAGGATGGTGCACCGGTGTCAATCATGTCGTCTACCAGAATGCAGTCACGTCCAGCCACGTCACCCACGATTTCATTTACCTGAACCTGGTTCGGCTTATCTGGGTCACGACGCTTGTGAACAATGGCAAGGGGCGTTGCCAATCGGTCAGCCCAGATATCGGCAACTCGAACTCGACCCGAGTCTGGTGAAACCACCGTCAGGTTTTCGGTGCCAAAGGTGGATGCCACGTGGTCTGCCAACAAAGGTAGCGCCCAGAGGTGATCCACAGGTCCGTCAAAAAAGCCTTGAATCTGCGGGGTGTGTAGATCAACCGACATGAGCCTGGTCGCGCCAGCAACCCGGTATAGGTCAGTAACCAGGCGAGCAGAGATTGGCTCGCGTCCCTTGTGCTTTTTGTCTTGCCTTGCGTAGGGGAAAAACGGAGCAACCACGGTTATGCGCTTCGCACTCGCCCGTTTCATGGCGTCCACCATGAGCAGCTGCTCCATGAGCCAGTGGTTGATTGGCGCGGGATGTGCCTGAATGATGAAGGCGTCAACGCCGCGAACGCTGCGCTCGTATCGCACAAAAGTCTCGCCGTTTGCAAAGTCATAGGCGGTCATCGGAACCAGTTCGGTTCCGAGCAACTCAGCAACCTCTTGAGCTAGGGCCTGATGCGCCCTGCCGGATGCAATAACCAGTTGTTTGCTTGCGGGCTTTTCAACTGCCATGGCCTACTCCGTCGTCTCACTTGCCGCCTTAGCCGAGGCCGAACCTGGTCTTTGGTCCAAAACCCAGCCCGCTAAGTTCTTTTGCGGTCCAGGATTCAATGCTAACGCTCCAGCCTCAACATTTCGGCGGATTGTCGAACCTGCCGCGGTGTATGCACCGGCACCGATGCTTACCGGCGCAACAAAAACGTTTCCGCTGCCAGTTCTCGCGTGGGCGCCGATCTCTGTGCGGTGTTTACTCACCCCGTCGTAGTTGGCAAAGATGGTTCCAGCACCGATGTTGGCTCCCTCGCCGATGTCAGCATCGCCGACGTAGCTGAGGTGAGGAACCTTTGCGCCCGCACCGATCTTGGCGTTCTTGGTTTCAACGAATGCCCCAATTTTGCCATCTGGTCCAAGCTCTGTCCCAGGTCTCAGGTATGCAAACGGGCCAACGGTTGAGCCATCGAGCACTCTCGCACTCTCGGCCTGGGATCTGGAAATCTTGGCGTTTTCACCCACCTCAACATCTCTCAGGCTGGTGTCGGGCCCGATAGTGCTGCCAACACCGACTCGGGTCAACCCGTGCAGCCTGGTGCTGGGTAGCAAGGTTACGTCCTGGCCTAACTGAACGGTGACATCAATCCAGGTGGAGTGCGGCTCTTGAATACTTACGCCAGCCAGCTGCCAAGCCCGCACGATTCTGGCATTCAGCTCGGCTGCCACCTCGGCTAGTTGTGCTCGGTCGTTAATGCCCGCGACCAACCAGTGATCGGCAATCATCTGGGCCGTTACCAGTTTGCCCTGCTGCAAAAAGATGCCCACCACATCGGTGAGGTACTTTTCCTTCTGCGCGTTGTTGGTGCCCACCTCCGAAAGAGTCGCGCCCAATGACTTGGCATCGAATATATAGACCCCGGCATTGACCTCTTTTATCTCAAGCTGTTCCGAGGTGGCGTCTCGTTGTTCAACGATGCGCTGCAGATTTCCAGTTTCTCTGACGACACGTCCGTAACCGTTTGGATCTTCGAGCAATACCGAGACCATCGTTCCAACTGACTTGGATTGCGAGTGAACCTCAATAAGTTGACTGATCGCTTCCACGTCGATTAGGGGCACATCACCGGAGAGAATAAGCACATCACCATCAAAATCGCCCAGTGCTAAAAGGGCCTGCTCGGCAGCTCTCCCGGTTCCTGGAATCTCATCCTGATTGACAATCAGAGCCTGTGGGAAATGTGCGAGCACGTAGTTTGCAATTAGTTCTTTTTCGTGCCTAAGAACCACAACAGTCTTGCTTGCCTTGAGTGCGCTGGCAGTTAGCAGCACGTGGCCCAAAATTGGCACCCCGGCAAGTTCGTGGAGGACCTTGGGAACCGCTGATTTCATTCTGGCGCCCTGACCTGCGGCCAGCACCACTATCGCTAATTCGCGCAAGTCTCTCCTTTGTTAGAGCTTGCTCCGCCCTAGGATTCGAACCTGGGCGGACGCCTCCAAGAGCGCCGTGCTGCCGTACACCAGAGCGGAACGAGGTCTTACAGACCCCAGCCGACAGTCTGCCAGAGATTGGCTAGCCTTGCAGTCTGTGTTGCGCATCTAGCCAGCCGAGCTCCAAATTATCAATTTCGAGGCTAACCGCCGCAATCTGCTCTGCAAGCGAGATCAGCCCTTGATAGTCGGCCTGGTCCAAGGTTGGTGGGCCATTTCAATGCAGCCCGGTGTGCATTTTGCTTTTCAACGCTCTTTCAATTCGGGCAAGCTCCCCTTCTCGGTGTTTCGCTTTTCAGCGCCACTAAGCGAGCGGTTTGACCTGTTTTGCACGCTGTGGTTTGGGCTCCATGTTTGCCTAAGCTGCAGATACTGGTCGGCTCCACCGGTCAAGTACCTCACCTTGCCGTCTCCCAAAATCGCGTACTGGGTGTCGGTTACTCGCTCTGGCAAATAACGGTCGTGACTGATGACAATCAGGTTCCCGGGCCAGGGAATCGAGCAGATCCTCAATCGCTGCCAGCATGTCGGTGTCAGGTCGTTCGTTGGCTCATCAAGATCAAAACATTGGAGTTCCGGTAAACAACAGCCGAAGGAGCTGAAATCTGCGTACCTGACCTCCCGATAGGTCGCGAATCAGGTCTGCAACTGCGCAGAATCAAACCCCAGTTGCTCCAAAAATTTGCCCGGTGCCAACTTCTTTTTTGCCCACCATAAAGGTCTTTTTCTCATTGGCAACCATGCTGAAGATGCGCTCGTCTGAAAAGTCGTCAAGTTCGTGAACATCTGGCTCCGTCGCAAACTGACGGTTTGCCGACCTTGATGCGTCCCGCGGTGGGTTGCAATGAGCCGATCAGCAACCTGTGGTGTGGTCTTTCCAGCGCCATTAACCCAGCAGGCCAGGCGCTCGCGGGGTCCATCCGACCGTGATGTCGCTGAAGATCTCCTTGCCGTCTTCAGTGCGTAGTCAATGGATTCGATGTCCGCGACGTCCTTACCAAGCCGTGCACTTGCAAGTTGTGAGAGTTCAATGGGTTTCGCGGGGCGGTTCATTGCCAATTAGCTGAAGTGCGGCATCAATTCTGAACTTGGGACTTTGCGGTTCTGGCAGGCGCTCCTCGACCAAGCCAGGCAAGTTCCTTGCGCAAGAGTTCTGCCGACGCCCCTCAATCACTGTTGCCCAGCGATCGCGCTCAGCACGTTGCTGGATGTAAGCGGCATACCCTCCCTCGAGGCTCCACCTTGCCGCCGTGAACCTCCCAGGTGTAATTGCAAACCACATCTAAAAACCAGCGATCGTGAGTGACGACCATTAGGCCACCTGCATTTTTACCCCAGCGATTATTGAGGTGACCGGTAGCCAGTTGACCCCATCAACATCCAGATGGTTCGTGGGTTCATCAAGTGCAATTACGTCACTGGTCACCGGCCAGAAGGGCTGCGAGTGCAACCCTGCGTGCTTTATTACCAGAGAGAACCGACACTTTGGTCCCAGTCCAAATCTGCAACCAGTCCCTTTAGGACATCGCGAATCTTTGAGTCAGACGCCCACTGGTATTGAGGTCGGTCCCCACAGCTGCCATCCGCGGCGCTCAGTGCCGAATCAATTCAATCCCACTTAGGTGAGATAACCCACCGCCGCGAGGTTTCACGCCCGGGTGATTCGTCCAGAATCGAACCAGCTGCTTGGTCAAAATCTTCATTAGCGTCGACTTGCCATCCCGTTGCGTCCAACGATGCCAATTCGATCACCATCATTTATGCCAACAGTGACCGCTGGGAGACATCTTTGGTGGGGAACTCATGGCTGATTTCATCTCCACCAAGTAGGTGCGCCACTAAATCAACTCCGAGCCGCTTTGACCAAACTCGCTAACCAGGGTTTCAAACCCAAGCTCTTGGTATTGCACTTCCCAGTTTCGAATTTTTCTTCGGATTCATTTTACAGGTAGATGGTCGGACCCGGAACCAGAGCTTTGCGCCCTCAGGAACCAGGGCTATAAGTTGGGCCAGATCTGGCCTGAGTTGCAATGCGGCGGCCAGCGGTGAATTTCTTCCAGCCAGCGAAATCTCAAACCCGCCAACAAACTGCTCCAGACGAGAAATCTCGAGCGAAACAGCCGGTCAAATCTCTCAAACACCGCGGCAGTTTTCAGCCCGGGGTAAGAAAAACCAGCAGCACAAACTGCGGCTTCAGGCCGAGTTGTCAGTTCGACACCGGAATCAACACCCAGTGCTGCCACCAAAGAGCAAACAGGACATCCGCACCCAAACCTTGGCAGCCACCTCCATCAGCTGACCCAAGTCAAAACCCAAAGACCAGGCTGGTTCAGCGCTACGAGGCAGCGTCAGCACTGCCTCCGGCAACCGCCTGCAGATGGAACCCGCTTCACGATCTCAAACCGCATCGGTTGAACGTAATAGTTATCCCCGCAGCTGCGGCCGGCGCATGGGCGGCCTAACCACCAGGTTGGTGTTATCAGAGGAACCAGGTCAAGCTGGGCCCGCAGGAGGTGTTTCCAGACACGCTTATGCTCCAAGTTTCGGCCTGCTCGACATAGACCTCTTCGAAGGGTCAACGACTGATAGACACTTTCACCACCAGGTGATAGCCGTCCTCGCGCTTTGGTCAACCTCAAAAACAGGTTGATCTTTGCAGGAGCCTTGACGCAATCATTTCTGCTTCACGAAATGTCAATGAAGCTCTCAATTCTGAGCTCTTTGGCTCTTGCGGTGGGTGAAGCCTATGCCATACCAAAATCTCCTCAGCTCTTGCGGCAGAGCCTGCCCAACCAGATAGCGCCTGCCGCAGGGTCTTGCGGCGCTGCGCAGGCGGCATCTATCGCGCTTGAGAGACCTCGGCGCGGTCTGTTAGGTCAGTTCTGGTTCGCTCAAAAAACACCAGCGCTATCGACCCGGAGTATGGGCCAAAAAATACTCGCTTGGAATATTCCCCGCCAACCTTGCAGGTCCGTAGTAGGCCAACTTCAGAGCTGGGACCCGTAATCCTTTGAACCTGGGACACGCCAGGCGATGAGCTACTTCGGCCTGAACCATTACCAGCCCCTTCTTGATGGATGGAAACTGCTCCATGAAGTGAAGCAACACCGGAACTGAGATGTTGTAGGGAGGTTTGCAACCCAGAGCAGTTGGCTCAAGTGGTAGCTCTTTCAGCCTTAGGGCGTCAGCAACAACCAGCTCTAACTGTGCGCGGGCTTGTGCGGGCAATGGTGACTGGTAACTCTCCTGCAAGCCGCTCGTCAATTTCGACCGCCAGCACTCTTGGGTAATTTCTAACAGGCCCAAGGTCAGTGAGCCGGAAGTCAGGCCAATCTCGACTGGCAGATCCACTCCCGGGTTAGCTGAGCCTGAGCGACGATGCGGTGGATGGTGTTGGGGTCAATTACGAAGTTCTGGCCGAGCTTCTTAGTTGGTCGAATCTCTAGCTTCTCGGCTAGCTGTCTGATCTCACCCAGCTCCCAGCATCAGGCCAAACCCTCTGACCAAAGCCGTAAGCAGCTTCCGTGTTTTGATTCAACTGGTTGGCAAGATCCGTAACCTTGGCGCGGTCAGCTCGGCCATAAATCTGAGCGTGTGGGGAACCAGGTAGGGAGCGTTTGGCCTGCCACGAAGTAGTTCAGTCAAAAAACGGTGCGTCAGTTTCAATCAGAATCTGGCCTCTAGAAACCGCCAGCAAAGTCTCTGAGATGCTGGTTTTCTTGAAGCTGATGTTTCGGCAAGGACGGAAATACCAGCCCCACTGCCGCTTGCAGATTTCAGCCAGTTCTAAATCGCCCGAGTAGCAGTGGAACACGGTGCGTTCTGGCGCTCCAACCCTCAAGAGGGTCTCCACTACAACCTGATGGGCGTCCCGGTCGTGAATCTGCAGCTGTGTTTTGCTCTTTGGCTATGACTATGTGCTGTTCAAAGAGTACTGCTGCGGCTCAAATTGGCCTGGCCCTCGGTTCTAAAAATCCAGCCCGGTCTCCCCCACCGCTCTAACTCGCGGTTCTTTTGCAAGCTCGGCAATCTTGGCATTGGCCTCATCTAGAGCTGCCTTGGACTTGAAGAGCAGGCCTCATTTGGATGCAGCGCCACCGCTGCGAGCAGCATCGGTTCGCTTTTGGCAACCTCGCTGGACCAGATGCTGCTCTCTAGGGTGACACCAACCACAGACCGCACCGAGCATCCCGACCTGTCGCATGCGCTCGATGTGGTCTGACTTACGCTCATGGGGTTATCGGAATCTGGCTATCTCCAAATGGGTGTGGTTGTCGTAGATGCCGATTTCTAGCGGCTCTGGGTTTCGGATAGAGCCTGGGTTTGCGCTCCAGGCTTTCGTAGTCCCTTGCGCCGCCGAATAGTCTCGGTCATTCTGCCCTGGTCAACCCTAGGAAAAGCGCCTCAAAGTTCGCCAAGCAGGTTTCCAGGCTTGGTACCCCACTCTGAAGCCGAGGCAATCGTCTGTTCACCCAGCTCACCCTGCCCAATGGCAGCCCAGAGCTTGGCGGTTGCCTTGGGCATCACGGGAGACAGCAGCACGTTTAGCACCCTCGAGGCCTTCGTGGTGACATACAACACTGTTGCCAAGCGCTCCCTATCAGCCTCATCCTTGGCCAGAGACCCAGGGCGCCCACCGAACGGTGATGTAGTTGTTTAGCTCATCAACCAGGGCCAGCTTTTGAATAGCTTCATGGATCGCGACCCTGGTCGATAGCCGCATCGGCCTCGGTCGCCGCTTTGTGAGCGGTGGTAATTACCTGCTGGTCCTCAGCGGTGTAATCGCCCGGCGCTGGAATGCCGCCATCAAAGTACTTTTTCACCGTGGCGATTGACCTGGGCAAGGTTTCCGAAGCCGTTTGCAGAAGCTCCGAGTTGTAGCGAGCCGACGGGTCTTCCCAGCTGGAAGGAACCATCAGTACCAAAACCAATTGCCTTCATGAAGTAATACCTGAAGGCGTCGGAACCAAAGCTGTCAGTGATCTGATTCGGTGCAATACCGGTGAGCTTTGATTTTGACATTTCTCACCGCCAACCAGTAACCAGCCGTGGCCGAAGACTGCTTGGGTGGCTCGAGCCCTGCGGCCTCGACATCGCCCGGCCAGATCACTGCGTGGAAGCGCAGGATGTCTTTCCAACCACCTGCACATCACTTGGCCAAGGCTCGTCAGGTTTGGCCTGGTCTTCGCCACCAGCCAATTGCGGTTATGTAGTTCAGTAGCGCATCAAGCCAGACATAGGTGATGTGAGAGCTGTCCCAAGGGATATCAATTCCCCAGTCGAAGCGCTCTTTAGAACGGAGATGAGAGATCGCTCAGGCCCTGACGGACAAATGAAACAACTTCGTTTCTCGCGATTCGGGCTGAACGAACTTGGGATTTTGCTCGTAATGATCGAGCAGTTTCTGCTGGAACTCGCTGAGCTTGAAAAAGTAGTTGTGCTCGTTGAGCTGCTCAACTGGTTTGGAGTGAATGGCACAAACTCGCTGTCAGCGAATTCACCCTCACCGTCGCTTAGGTCGCCGTCGTTTTATACTCCTCGCAGCCCACGCAGTAGTTGCCCTCAAGCGAGCCCTGGTAGATAAAGCCGTCGTCATAGAGCTTTTGCAAAAACTTCTGAACCGCAACCTTGGCGGGCATCGGTGGTGCGAATAAGTCCTGTTGTTGATGTCAATGGTCTCTAAAAGAGGCAACCAGGCTTCGGCCACCAGCTTGTCGGTCCAGGCTTTTGGATCACTGTTGTTGCCGATTGCTGTCCGCAGGATTTTTTCTCCGTGCTCATCGGTACCGGTGAGCAAAAAGGAACCCTCACCCCGCTGAGCGTGCCAGCGGGCTAGAACGTCAGCGGCCACCTCGGTGTAGGCGTGCCCAATGTGCGGCGCATCATTGACATAAAAGATGGGCGTGGTTACGTAAAAGGATTTGGACACCCCGATATCTTAGGGTTTTAGGGTCAGTGCCCGCTCGTAGATTGCACTCGAAGACGCGTTATGCTGCTGTGCCAGCAGCAAAGCCGCCTTTTTCAGACCTAGTCCTTCGTTTTTGAGTTCAAGCGCTAACAAGCCCAGCTGGTCATAGTCCAAGACTTTTTCCTTAGCCCCGGCGATCACCAGGACCATCTCACCCTTGGGTTTTCCCTCCGCCCATAATTGAAGTTCCAAAAGCGTTCCGCGCTCGGTGTGCTCGAACTTTTTAGTTAGCTCGCGCGAGACGCTGGCCCTGCGCTCACCGAAAACCTCGAGCGCGTCGGTTAGCGAATCCAGAATCCGGTGCGGGGCTTCAAAAAAGACCATTGTGCGCCTCTCGTTAAGCAAAGCTTCAAAGACCGACTTGCGCTCGCCAGACTTGCGAGGCAAAAAACCCTCAAAGCAAAACCGGTCGGTTGGAAGACCGGAAACCGCCAGTGCTGAAAGAACCGCGGATGGTCCGGGAACCACGCTGACTTGAACATCTGCCGCGACACACTCCCGAACCAGCAGAAAGCCCGGATCTGAAACCGTCGGCATCCCAGCATCGGATACCAGCACCAAATCCCCCGTGCTTGCGATTTTTACCAGTTCCTGCAACCGCTCCAGTTCGTTGTGTTCATGAAGGCTGTAGAGCCGGGCGTGAAGCTTTACATCTAGCTTGGAAGCTAGCTTTTTTAGTTCTCTGGTGTCCTCAGCGGCAATGTGGGAAGCAGTTGCAAGCAACTCGATAAGTCTTTTTGAGGCGTCACCAAGATTTCCTATGGGAGTGGCCGCGAGAATCAACACGCTAAGCAAACTAGCATCTAAGCGTGTTCGGTCAAGTGGTAACTCTTGCGCAGTCAATCGCGCGCAGTCGCTATTTTTACCCGCTGGGTATTTTGCTCATCACCATTTTGGGTGGCGCAATTAGGTTTTTCAATCTGACAAACCCCAAAGAGCTTATTTTTGACGAGACCTACTACGTAAAAGATGCCTTCACCCTTGGTCTGTTTGGTTCGGAGCGGAAATGGTCGGAGGACCCGAACCCGGCCTTTGAGGCGGGTGATGTCGCAGGTTACCTAGAGACTGCTGCTTACGTTGTGCACCCACCGATTGGAAAGTGGGTGATCTGGGCAGGTTTAGAGCTTTTCGGGCCAACCAGCACCCTTGGCTGGCGTTTCTCGGTTGCACTGTTGGGCACGCTTTCAATTCCAATCCTGATTGCCATCGCCAACCGGCTAATCGGCAATAAGTTCTTCGCGCTACTGGCCGGACTGTTCTTGGCGCTGGAAGGACTTGCCATCGTGATGTCCAGAACCGCGATTCTGGATGGCATCCTGATGTTCTTTGTGCTCATGGGGTTCTGGTTCATAGTTTTGGACCTGAGCTGGTGGCGCTCCAGAATGAATCGGCTGCGCTCCAACAGCCTTGCACTTCGGCCCTGGCTAATTCCAGCCGGCATAGCGTTTGGGCTTGCCAGCGGTGTGAAGTGGTCCGGTCTTTACTTTCTTGCCTTCTTCGGGCTCTTTACCTTTATCTCGGACCTGGTTATCAGGCGAAGACTTGGTCTGCCAAGCGTCTTGTCAATCGGTCAAGGCTTTGTCAACGCAATCTTCCTTGTTGGCCTTGCAGTTGCAACCTACCTAGCTGGTTGGCTGGGGTGGATATTGGGCCAGGACGGTTGGGGCAGGCAAGCGGCTCGGGGCTGGCTTGCACCGCTTTGGGAATATCATCAAAACGCCTTTGGCTTTCACACCGAACTGGCTTCCGAACATCCCTACCAAGCCAACGCCTTTTCCTGGCTGGTTGTTCAAAGACCGACCGCCTTCTACTTTGAGAAGTTTGAATCAGGTTGCGTTTGGCTAGCAGAGTGCACGGTAGCCATCACTGCGCTACCTAACCTGGCTGTTTGGTTTGGCGGTCTGTTAGCGATGGTTTGGATTTTCTTCAGGCTGCTGCGCAGATTTGAGGCAACTCAGTTTGTGATTTTGACTGGCTTCTTGGCCGGATGGTTGCCCTGGGTGTTTTTCCTAGAGCGCACCACATTCATCTTCTACGCGGTCGTGCTCTCGCCGTTTTTTGCCCTGGCGCTGAGCTATGGGCTACACCACTACTGGCGAAAGGGATTGGTTCGAAATCAGCCCTGGCGAAATGGTCGAATTGTGCTTTTTGTGCTGCTGGTTTTGATTACCGCGATCTACTTTTTGAGCATTTGGACCGGGCTTGAAACCCCAAACTGGGTGTGGCAAATCCAGATGTGGTTCCCGTGGTGGATTTAGTTCTTAGCTTCTTTGCGAGTGGCCAGCAGTGACCAGATAGTGGTAACGACCAAGGTTGTCAAAATCACGCCCAGCGAAAGACCGGTCGTGATCTCAGGGATTATCTTCACCGGCTCTCCGCCATTAATGAAGACCAGTTCATTTTTGTGAAGCGCGTGAATGGTTAGCTTGATACCAATCCAAGCCAAGATGATGCTCAGGCCAACCCCAAGATACTTCAGTCGCTCCATCAGTCCACCCAGCAAGAAGTAAAGCTGGCGCAAACCCAAAAGCGCAAAGGCGTTTGCTACGAAGACGATGTATGGCTCGTTGGTCAGACCGTAGACGGCTGGAATGGAATCCAGAGCAAATAGCAGGTCGGTAAAACCTATTGAAATCATTACCAACAGCAGCGGAGTGATGTGGCGCTTTCCCTTTAGGGTCACAAAGAATTTGTTTCCGTGGAAGTCGTCCGAGGTTGGAATGTGACGCTTGATCCATGCGGTCAAACCAGATGAACCGGTTTTTTCTGGCTCAGGGTGTCCAACGAAGTCTTTCAAAATCTTTATCGCGGTAAAGATTAAGAATGCTCCAAATACGTAAAACGCCCAGCTGAAAGTCTCGATGAATGCGGCTCCCAGGATGATAAAGATAAATCGCAAGATCAGTGCAATCGCAATACCAATCAGAAGAGCCTGCGACCTAAGCTCCCTTGGGACCACGAACTGGGTGAAAATAATTAAGAAGACAAAAAGGTTGTCCACGCTGAGGCTGTACTCAGTTACCCAGCCAGCGACGTACTCAGCCGCATACTGCGGACCCCAGACGTAGCCCACGACAAAAGCAAAGACCAGCGCAAATGAAACGTAGAACGAGACCTGTATCGCGGACTCTTTGAGAGTTGGTTCGTGTGGCTTTCTAGCCTGAATCACAAAGTCGGTTGCCAAAATTCCAACCAAGACAACTATCGTGACAACCCATACCCAAAGTTCTACGTTCATGATTATCTTTTCCTACATAGGTGTCTGAGCTGACTTTATCTGTGTCATTCTAGGGAACACAGACCTAAATTCTGGAAGGTGTCATGAAAGTTTTAATTTCCGGAGCTTCCGGCCTAATCGGTACCGAACTCACCAAGCAACTGCGCGCCCTTGGGCACGAGCCCATCCACCTGGTTAGAAGAGCAGCAAGAGCCGCTCACGAGGTCAGCTGGGATCCAAAACGCGGTGAACTCCAACCAGAAATCATGGAGAGCGTAGACGCAGTCGTAAACCTGGCTGGCGCCACCACTTCAAAAATCCCCTGGACTTCGAAATATGCCAAGACTCTGGTGGACTCAAGGCTTGACTCCACCAGGCTGCTAGTTGACGCCATTAACAGTGCCAAGAAGCCTCCAGAGGTTTTTGTCTCGGGTTCGGCAGAGGGCTTCTATGGCAATGGTGGCGAAACCCTGCTCACAGAGGAAAGTCCGCTCGGTGAAGGGTTTATGGCAGAGCTATCAAACGACTGGGAATTGGAAGCCAAAAAGGCGAAGATTCGCACTGTCCTGGCACGAACCTCACTCGCAATGAGTCGCAACGCGATTGCCCTCAAGCTCATCAAGCTAATGATCAGCGTGCTGTTCGTGAAATCTTTGGGAAGTGGCAAGCAGTGGTGGGCCTGGATAAGCGTCGAGGATCATGCCCGAGCGATAATCCACCTAATTCAATACAAGGATGCCAAGGGTCCGTTTAATTTCACAGCCCCGGAACCAGCCAGGTGTGAAGAGATTTTTGCAGCCCTTGGGAAAGAATTGCGTCGGCCAAACCTAATAAGAATTCCATCCTGGGCAATGCGTCTCACCGCGGGCCAAGCAGCCGATCAAATTCTTCTGACCTCACACAAAATGAGCGCAGACAAGCTGCTCTCAACGGGTTTTTTGTTCAACCACCCAACCATCCAGCAGTCGGCGAGCTACACCGTCAACTAACTACTTAGCTGAGGGTTTTCTTGCTGCAGGCTTCTTTGCAGCTGGCTTTGCAGCTGGCTTTGCAGCTGTCTTGGCAACAGGCTTCTTGGCAGCTGGCTTTGCAGCTGTCTTAGCAACGGGCTTCTTGGCAGCTGGT
>JAGYIH010000016.1 GCA_018402615.1 Aquiluna sp. | reverse complement strand
TGACTGCGCATCGGTTGACCACTGCACGCATCTGACCGATGAGGACATCGCACTTCTGGCAGGTTCCAATACCGTTGCGACCCTGGTTCCAGGAGCTGAGTTTTCAACCAAAAGCCCATACCCAGATGCGGGTCGGTTGCTGGCTGCCGGTGTCACGGTTGCAATTGCCACCGACTGCAACCCCGGGTCTTCTTTCACTACCTCAATGCCTTTTTGCATTGCCCTTGCGGTTCGGGAGATGAATCTTTCGCCAGACCAGGCGCTTTGGGCTGCGACCAAGGGCGGTGCGGCAGCGCTTCGCAATGACAAGGGCAGCTTGAATCTGGGAGTCGATGCGGACTTTGTGCTCTTAGATGCACCCAACCACATTCACCTTGCCTACCGGCCAGGGGTGCAGCTGGTTGAAGCATCCTTTATTGCCGGGCAAAAAGTGTTTGAGAGGAACAGATGAAGGTAGTTATTTCAACATCCGGCATGAGCTTTGCGGATGTCTTGGCGGTTGCTCGCAAGGGCGCGCAGATTGAGATCTCGGAGAAGTCAAAGGCCGCTATGGCACAAACTCGCGAGCACATCGAACGCTTGGCCAAAAGCGAGAACCCGGTCTATGGAATCTCAACGGGTTTTGGTGCACTGGCTCAACGTCACATTCCTCCCAAGGACCGGGTTCAGCTGCAGAAGTCGCTGATTCGCTCGCATGCCGCAGGCATGGGGGAACCGATTGAGCGTGAGGTTGTCAGGGCACTTATGACCCTGCGCCTAAAGACAATGTGTTCGGGTCAAACCGGGGTGCGGCCAGTGGTTGCAGAAACCTATGCCGCAATTCTGAATGCCGGCATCACGCCAAGAGTTTTGGAATATGGCTCACTTGGTTGTTCAGGCGACCTTGCTCCTTTGGCACACTGCGCCATGGTTTTAATGGGCGAGGGTCGGGCAACTGGTCCAGATGGTGAAGAAAAGCCGGTTGCGGAGCTACTAAAAGCTGCCGGAATTGCCCCGGTTGAATTGGCAGAAAAAGAGGGCCTTGCTCTGATTAATGGCACCGACGGCATGCTGGGCATGCTGATAATGGCGCTGAGTGATCTAGACCTCTTGCTCGATCAAGCAGATGTGATTGCCGCGATGAGTGTCGAGGGCCAAATGGGCACCGATCAGGTCTTTAGGCCTGAGCTCCACGAGCCGCTTCGACCACACCCAGGCCAGGCCAGAAGTGCTGCGAACATTTTTGCCGCGCTGCAGGGCAGCGAGATTGTCGCATCCCACCGCCATGGTGATGGCGTGGTGCAGGATGCTTATTCACTGCGTTGCTCACCTCAGGTTGCTGGGGCTGCGAGGGACACGGTTGACCACGCTAGGACGGTTGCAACCAGGGAACTAGCGGCCATTATTGACAATCCTGTGGTGTTGCAAAACGGTGAGGTCACCTCAAACGGCAACTTCCACGGAGCACCGGTTGCCATGGTCTTGGACTTTTTGGCGATAGCGGTTGCAGATGTCGGGTCCATTTCTGAGCGCAGAACCGACCGGTTTCTGGACATCTCCAGAAACCGAGGACTTCCGCACTTTCTCGCGCACGACGCCGGCGTCGACTCCGGTCTGATGATTGCTCAATACACCCAGGCAGCCATGGTTAGCGAAAACAAGCGGTTGGCAAATCCAGCGAGCGTGGACTCAATTCCATCTAGTGCGATGCAGGAAGACCATGTCTCCATGGGTTGGCATGCCGGCAGAAAGCTCCGCAAGGCGGTTGACAACCTGCGTCGGATATTGGCAATTGAGTTGGTGACCGCTGCCCGAGCGGTGGAATTGCGTGATCACAAGCCAGCCCCGGTTACCGGTGAGTTGATTGCAATTCTTCGGGAGCGAGTGCCTGGAATGGGTCCAGACAGAGACCTTTCTCCAGAGCTAGAGGCTGCCTACGAGCTACTAATGCCTCGCTAGGTTTTTCCACAAGCTTCGAAAATGGCCAGTTCTCCACAGATTTCTAATTTGCCAAGTGGTATCACTTTGCTACCATTATGTTCATGGCTATGACACTTAGATTGACAGCAGAAGAAGAGCAAATCCTGGATCGCTACGCCAAGCAGACAGGGCTTTCAAAGCAAAAAGCGATAATTCACGCCCTGCGACTCGTTGAGACTCAATCAGCCAAGCAAATTCGGCTTGATGAGGCGGTTGAGTTTGTTCTGTCCCATGACAAGGAGCTCATGGAGCGCTTGGCGGACGCATGACCACTTTACATAGAGCTCGATGAGGCTTTGCGAGTTATTACAGGCTTGGGTTTTATGTGAAGGACGCGGGGCTCTTGGATTCTGCTTTGCAGAGGCCAAGGACTGTCTTGTTCGGAGAAGATGCCTACGAGTCGCTGCAGCTCAAAGCCGCCGCAATGGCTCACTCCTTGGTAAAGAACCACGCACTGGTTGACGGGAACAAAAGAACCACTTGGACTCTGATGGTTGCCTTTCTGGCGGTAAACGACTTTAGGCACAATTTTTCCGCTGACGAAGGAATGGACTTTATCCTCGCGCTCGCCACCGACTCAATTGATTTGAATCAAGCCGCGGACGAGATTGCCTCCCACATGCTCCCGTGGAGCTAGTGCCGTGCAAAGCTCTCGATAGGAGGGCAGGTGCAGGTGAGATTCCTATCTCCAAATGCGCCGTCAATTCTTCTAACCGGTGGCCAGTACTTGCTTCGGCGCTGAGAGTCAGTTGGGAAAACGGCCTCTTCGCGTGAGTAGGGGTGATCCCACTCTGAAGTCAGGTGGTTTGCAGTGTGAGGGGCATTGACCAGCGGGTTATTGTCCTGCGGCCAGTGACCATCCTGAACCTTCTGAGCCTCAGCACGAATTGCCAGCATTGCGTCAATGAAGCGATCCAGCTCCTGCTTTGGCTCGGACTCGGTTGGTTCAATCATCAGGGTTCCGGCAACCGGGAAGCTCATGGTTGGTGCGTGGAAGCCGTAGTCAACCAGACGCTTTGCAACGTCATCATTTGAGATGCCGGCATCTTTTTGCAGTGGCCTGATGTCAATGATGGCCTCGTGGGCAACCATGTCGTTCTTGCCTGTATACAAAAGCGGGAAGGCGTCCGCAAGCTTCTTGGCAACGTAGTTGGCGCTCAGCACTGCCACTGCGGTTGCGTCCATAAGGCCTTCGTTGCCCATCATCTGGATGTAAGCCCAGGAGATCGGCAGGATGCTGGGAGAGCCAAAGGGTGCGGCTGAAACCGGTCCGTAGTTACCCAGGTCAACCTGGGCCATGGAGTGACCGGGCAAGAAGGCACGCAGGTGCTCACGAGCAACAACGGGTCCAACACCTGGTCCACCGCCACCGTGAGGGATGCAGAAGGTCTTGTGCAGGTTCAGGTGTGAAACATCGCCACCAAACTCACCAAACTTTGCGTAGCCAACAACCGCGTTAGTGTTTGCGCCATCGATGTAGACCTGACCACCGGCTGCGTGCACCAGGTCACAAATCTCTACTACGGCTTCCTCGTAGACGCCGTGGGTTGATGGGTAGGTGATCATTAGTGCGGCAAGAGTCTCGGTTGCCTCGGCAATCTTTGCCCTTAGATCAAGGACATCAACGTTGCCGTTGTCGTCACAGGAAACCACGATAACCTCCATGCCCGCGAGCACGGCGCTCGCGGCATTGGTGCCGTGGGCGGAGGACGGGATTAGGCAGACATTGCGCTGGTAGTCACCGCGAGAACGGTGGTAGCCGCGAATGGCCAAAAGCCCTGCTAGTTCGCCCTGGCTGCCGGCGTTTGGCTGCAGTGAAATCGCTTCGTAGCCAGTGATATCGCTCAACCAGGAAATCAGTTCGTCGATTAGCTGCAGGTAACCCTGAACATCTTCTTTTGGTGCAAACGGGTGCAGATTTGCAAACTCCGGCCAGGTGACGGCTTCCATCTCGGTAACCGAGTTCAGCTTCATGGTGCAGGAACCCAGCGGAATCATGCCGCGGTCTAGCGCGTAGTCATAGTCCGCAAGCTTCTTCAAGTACCGCAGCATTGCGGTTTCGGAGTGGTAGGAGTTGAAGACCGGGTGTTCAAGGTAGCTAGAGGTACGGTGGTTTCGAAGCTGGTCCTTGGCATCCTCTGGCCTAGGCGCTCTTGCACCAAAAGCGATTGCGAGTTCCGCGAGGTGAGCCCAGGTCGTGCTCTCGTCAACTGAGATTCCAATGGTTGAATCGTCCACCAACAGCATCGTGAGGTCTTTTTGTCTTGCCGCCTCGAAAAACTTCTTGGCATCAACTTCTACAAGCCTCAAGGTGTCAAAGAACTGATCGTGCTCCAACTTGATACCGACCTCGCCCAAGACCGTTGCCAGTGCTGTTGCCTTGGAGTGGATTTCTAGAGCGATTTCTTTTAGGGCCTTGGGGCCGTGGTAGACGGCATACATGCCGGCAATCACTGCCAGCAATACCTGCGCGGTGCAGATGTTGCTGGTTGCCTTCTCACGTCTAATGTGCTGCTCGCGAGTCTGAAGCGTTAGTCGGTAGGCAGGTGCGCCCTCGGCATCAACCGATACGCCAACCAGTCTGCCCGGCATGGTTCGCTCTAGCTTGTCGCGGACCGCGAGGTAGCCAGCGTGCGGACCACCAAAGCCCATCGGGACACCGAAGCGCTGGGTTGTGCCACAAACCACGTCTGCACCAGCTTCACCCGGAGGCTTTAGCAAGGTGAGTGCCATTAGGTCTGCGGTTGCAACCGCCAGACCACCAAACTCGTGGACCTTCGCAAACAGGTTGTCAAAGTCAATGATTCGACCCGATGCTCCCGGGTACTGGATTACAGCCCCGAAGCACTCCTGGTTTAGTTCCGAGATGTTCGCAGCGTCAAAGTATTCAATAACTATGCCAAGTGGTTCGGCTCGGTGCTCGAGTAGCTGCTTGGTCTGGGGGTAGATATCGCTGTCAACAAAGAAGACATTGGACTCACTGTCAGCGCTGCGCTTAGCGATCATCATTGCCTCAACCACTGCGGTTGACTCATCCAGCATGGAGGCATTGGCGGTCTTCATGCCGGTCAGGTCAGTAACCACGGTCTGGAAGTTGATGATGGCCTCTAGTCGGCCCTGGCTGATCTCAGGCTGGTAGGGGGTGTAGGCGGTGTACCAGCTTGGGTTTTCCAAAACGTTGCGCTTGATTACTCCCGGTGTTCTGGTGCCGTAGTAACCAAGACCGATAAAGGTCTGGGTGATTCGGTTCTTTGATGCAATCTCGCGCAGTCGCTCCAAAGCCTCGTCTTCGCTCAGGGCTTCCGGTAGCGTGCTGCCCCCACGGTAGTGAATGGCTTCAGGAAGCGCCTTCTCCATCAGGTCGGCGAGAGATTCAGCGCCAACAAAGTCGAGCATCTGCTTTTGTTCTTCGCGGTTCGGTCCGATGTGTCGGACCCTGAACTGATGGTGGTCTAGAAGCAATTACTCCCCCGTGAAAGTGTCATACTCGGCTGCCGAAAGAAGATCCGGTAAAGAGCTATAACGAATTTTAATCAACCAACCTTCCCCATATGGGTCAGCATTTATCGTGTCGGGACTTGCGTCCAAAGCTTTGTTGGCCTCGACCACCTCACCGTCCATGGGAGCGTAGAGCTCGCCAACGGATTTGGTGGACTCAATCTCGCCACAAATCTTCATGTGGGCGGTTGAAGAACCAACCTTTGGAAGGTCAACGTAGACGATCTCGCCAAGTGCATCGGCCGCGTAGCGGGTGATGCCAATGGTTGCCACGTCGCCTTCGACCAGCACCCACTCGTGTTCCTTGGTGTATTTCAAGTTCTCGGGATTTGTCATTTTCTACTTTCCACGTTTATAAAAAGGAAGCTTTACAACTTTGTAAGAAACCCTTGTGCCACGAACATCGGCCTCTAAATCTGTGCCAACTTCTAACTCCAGTTTGCCATCCAAATAGGCCATGGCGACCGGGTAACCCAAAGTTGGTGAGAGTGCTCCCGAAGTCACCTGGCCAATGGGCTGATCTGCTCCGGGTAGGTAAATCTCATAGTCCGCTCTAGCAGCCCGCTTGCCCTCACCAATTAGGCCATAGAGCCTATATTCCGGGGTGGAGCTACTGAGAGCTTCGAGTGCTTCTCGTCCAATAAAGCCACCCTTGTCAAAGCGAATCACGCGGGCCAAATTGGCCTCATAGGGGGTGACATCAAGATTCAGTTCGTGACCGTAAAGCGGCATGCCGGCTTCGAGTCTTAGGGTGTCGCGGGCAGCAAGGCCACATGCGGAAACCTCACCGTGGTCCAGCAGTAGCTGCCAGATCCTGGCTGCTTCTTCCACCGGAACAAAGATCTCAAAACCATCCTCACCGGTGTAACCGGTGCGGGCCAGCAACACCGCAACACCGTCAATCTCCGCATCCAAGATCGAGTAGTACTTGGCCCCGGATAGGTCCTTGCCACACAAGCCACTGAGCACAGCTTCAGACTTAGGTCCCTGCAGCGCCAATAGCGCCCAGTCATCGGACTCGTCTAAAACTTCAACATCCGGAAAGTTTGTAAGGCGGTCAAGCATTGCGACCACAACCTCTTGGCGATTCGAGGCGTTGGCAACAATCAAAAACTCATCCTCGGCGATGCGGTAGACGATTAGGTCATCAATCGCCCCGCCCTTCTCATTGCAGATCAGGGTGTATTTGGCACGGCTAATCTCAAGCTCGGAGAGCTTGGAAATCAGGGCGTAGTCCAGGTAGGCGGCAGCTCTTTCACCACGGACGCGAATCTCTGCCATGTGGCTGATGTCAAAGAGTCCCGCAGAGTTTCTAACCTGGTGGTGCTCCTCAAGGTCGGAGCCGTATCGAACCGGCATGTTCCAGCCGCCGAAGTCAGTAAAGCTTGCTCCGAGCGCTTCATGCTCTGCGTTTAGTGGGGTGGTTAGCACCCAAATACTCTACGTGTTTTTCTCAGGAGGTCAGTCGCAGGGCGAGCTCTTGATATCTGCTCGCGGTTTTTTCGACGATCCCTTTTGGCAGTTGTGGTGGCGTGGAGGTTTTATCCCAATTGGCAGCCAACCAGTCTCTGACTATCTGTTTGTCAAAGCTTTGCCCGAAAACCCCCTGCTCCCAAAGCGCTCTGTCCCAGTAGCGCGAACTATCCGGGGTTAAGACCTCGTCCCCAAGAGTGATGACATTGGTTTTCGGGTCTTTTCCAAACTCAAACTTGGTATCGGCCAAAATCAGGCCCTTACTGTGAGCGATTTGGCTGGCCTTTAAAAAGATACCCATACTCAGATCTCTAAGCTGCTGGGCCGCATCCTTGCCAATCAGCTCAACACTTTGTTCAAAAGAGATGTTCTCGTCGTGCTCACCGATCGGGGCCTTATAGGCGGGGGTGTAAATGGGGTGCGGCAAACGGTCACCATCTTTGAGCCCTTCAGGCAATTCAATGCCACAAACCCGACCAGTCTTTTGGTACTCAACAAACCCTGAGCCAGTCAGGTGGCCGCGGACCACGCACTCAACCGGAAACATTTCCAGCCGCTTTGCGATCATGCCGCGACCGGCTGTCTCAGCTGGGACCTCAAGTTCGTCGCTTCTGTGGTTTGGGACCTCAAGCTGGTCAAACCACCAGTTGGTCATGCTGGTTAGATTCGCTCCCTTGCCTGGAATCTCGGGGGAGTGAACGTAGTCAAAAGCACTAACCCGATCGCTTGCCACGATAAGTACCAGGTGCCAGAACGCTTTGTCGATTGGTTCATAAAGCTCACGGACCTTGCCGCTATAGACATGCTTGAAGCCAGCCAGTTCCACTACTGGGAGACCCTCTGCGCGATGTCGCTTCTGAAGTGTGAGCCCTCCAGGGAGATTCTTGCGATCCCCTCATATGCAAGGGTTCTGGCCTCTTGAAAGCTCTCACCAAAGCCCACCACCGATGCCACCCTGCCGGTTTGACCGCCGTAACAGACCTCAACGCCATCTATCGCAGCGGCTGCCTCAATACCAAAGACCTCCCGCACCGGTGCCGGTCTGGTTGGGTAGCCCTCGGAGGCCAGCACGACTGTGACCGCGGGGTTAGGGGAAAATTCAGCCGATGGGCCGGAGTCAAGCTTGCCGGTTGCTGCTCTTAGCAGCAGGTCCGCCAGGTCAGACGAGAGTCTGCGCAACACCACCTGGGTCTCAGGATCTCCGAAACGAGCATTGAACTCAATCACCCTGATGCCACGGTCGGTGACAATCAGTCCGCAGTAGAGCAGTCCAACGAACTCGGTTCCCCGCTTGCGCATCTGGTCAATCGTGGGCTGGGCGATTTTCTCTTGCACCTCTGCGATAAATCCGGGCTCAATCCACGGCACTGGGGAGTAGGCGCCCATGCCACCGGTGTTTGGTCCTTCATCGTTGTCAAAAGCTCTCTTGTAGTCCTGGGCTGGACTCAGTGGCAGCACGGTCTTGCCGTCAGACAAAAAGAACAGGCTTACCTCTGGGCCATCTAAGTACTCCTCAACCAGCACGCCATCCAAGAAGAACTGCTCGGCATGTTCCAAAGCGGCCATTCTGTCGTTTGTAACCAGGACACCTTTGCCGGCTGCAAGACCATCGGCCTTGATTACATACGGGGCGCCCATAAGGTCCATTGCCTCTTGGACATCCTGCAGGGTGTCGCACATCTTTGCCATGCCGGTTGGGATATCGGCCGCAGCCATTATTTCCTTGGCAAATTGCTTACTGCCTTCAAGAGCGGCAGCTTCTCTACTTGGACCAAATACCGCAACTCCCTGCTCACGCAGGGCGTCGGCAACGCCTGCAACCAGTGGTGCCTCTGGTCCAATGATTGCAAGTTCAATGCGCTCCTCCAGAGCGACCTTTACCACCTCGAGGCGATCAGTGGCATCCACTCCGGCTCGGATTTCAACCTCTTTGGCGATGCCTGGGTTGCCCGGGGTGCAAACGATATCGCTGGGGCTGGTTCCCGTTCGAATCAGCGCCTTAATAATTGCGTGCTCTCTGGCACCAGATCCGACCACGAGGATTCTCATCTTTTGGAGTTTACAGTCCAAGCTCCCTTAGGACATTGGCTGCTTCAGAGTAGACCGCAAGGTCTTTTCTCGCGCCCACGGTTAGTAGGAGCCCAACTCCAGTCTTTTCTAGATAAACAAGGCGAAGTCGATGCTTATGTCCTGTGCGAAGTGACCTCGCTTCGTGGAGCTCACCATGGAGGCGCTTTCCGAGCCACTCGTTTGATAGTTCGAGCTTGCGGACCGTTTTTAGGACTAGTTGTCGCTCAGAGCTATCGAGCTTCCATATGGCAGCTGTGAAGAAACTTGTGTGTCTAGTCTTCATCGAGTTCCTCCCGAGTCACACCAAATTCTTCGTAGAGTTTGTCGAGGTCCAGAGGCTCACCCGGCTCTGCCATAGCTGCCCTCACGTTTACCACTGTCCTGGCGTAATCGATGATCGAGTCCCACTCGCCATCGTCTAGGTCTTTGTGCCATACCGCAGACAACTCATGTATGGCCTTGAGTAGCTCAATGCTGACGATCGCGGCAACTGGCTTGTTTCGTTTGAGCACGTATTGAATCTCGCCGGCCTCAGCCTTTCCAACAACTGCCGAGGCCTTGGCCGATAGCTCTGTAATTGACACCAGATTTTCCAACATCTTTCTATCCATTTTTCACCTCCTCTCTAACTAGTTTTCTGACTATAAAACTAGTTAGATAAGTGGCTATTAGCAATACCCTTTCGCAGTTCAGAGCGGTTGGGTAGGACAACTCTGGGATCTTGGGAAAACTTCAATTGACACCAGGTTGTGGATAATTGGGCAATGGCTAAAAAGCGCATCTCCGATGATATGGGTTTGGCTGCGCTTTCGGATCTTGCAAACCAAGAGCCAATGGCGGTTCGTTATTTGCTGCAACTGCTCGAGGCCTCTCACCCTGGCGGAACCATTGAGCTTCGAGTTCCGCCATATGGAGCCGTGCAGCTGGTTGGGGGCATGAATCACCGCAGGGGCACGCCGCCCAATGTCGTGGAGCTAAACCCCGAGGACTTTTTGGCCTTGGCCCAGGGACGCTCGAGTTGGGCTGGGCTGTTGGAATCCGGCAGGCTGATTGCATCTGGCACTAGGGCAGTTGAGCTGAGAAATCTATTTCCGCTTCCTGAGGTTAGATAGCAACATGGACAAGCCAGAAGAAGTTGAGATCCGCAAGGCACCCAAGGTGCTGCCATTTGCATTCACCGGCGCTGCCTTTGGCATGCTGGTGGCCCTGGTCCTATACCTGGTGTTTCCCGAAAACGAGCGATCTAATGAAAACATCTTCGGCTTACTTTTAGTTTCGTTGGGTTCACTGGGGCTTGGGTTGGGCATTGCCTTCGCAATTGCTGTTGATCTGATCAGCGCATCCAGGGCCAAAAAGGCCACGGCGATCAGGGCCGAGCGCGAACCGGAATAGCCCTGTAAACTGAGGGCAAAATCAAGCTCGGCAGGGGATTCAATGCGTGGTGACGGTCTTCTGAACCACGACATACTGCCTGGCGAAAAAGGTCCTCAGGACCAGTGCGGGGTATTCGGAGTCTGGGCCCCCGGTGAAGAGGTCGCAAAACTCACCTACTTCGGTCTTTATGCCCTGCAGCACCGCGGTCAAGAGTCTGCCGGAATCGCCACTTCTACGGGCGAGCAGATCATGGTCTATAAGGACATGGGTCTGGTTTCACAGGTCTTTAACGAAGCCGCTCTGGAATCACTTCAGGGGCACATTGCCGTTGGGCATACCCGCTACTCGACAACCGGTGCTTCGCACTGGCGAAATGCCCAGCCAACTCTTGGTCGGACCGCTTACGGAACAATTGCGCTTGGTCACAACGGAAACCTCACCAATACTTCGGAGCTAATGGAGCTTCTCGATGCTCGCTACCCAAACCAAGACAGCGAACTGCGCGGTGGCAATACCACCGACACCGCGGTACTAACCGCACTTTTGACCGGTGATAAGGAATCCTCTCTTGAGGAGACCGCAAGGGAACTGCTGCCCAAGGTAAAGGGCGCCTACTGCCTGGTATTCATGGATGAGAACACCCTCTACGCAGCGCGCGATCCACAGGGGGTCAGACCTCTGGTTCTCGGAAGACTAGAGCGCGGCTGGGTTGTGGCATCAGAGTCGGCAGCACTTGACATTGTTGGAGCCTCTTATATCCGCGAGGTTGAGCCTGGTGAGCTAATTGCGATAGACAAGGATGGCCTGCGCTCTTCGAGATTTGCTGAAGAAAAGCGAGCCGGCTGTGTCTTTGAATATGTTTATCTGGCAAGGCCGGACACCGCTATTTCGGGCCGAGTGGTTTATGAGGCTCGGGTTGAGATGGGCAGGACTCTGGCCAAGGAGTATCCGGTCGAGGCTGATCTGGTGATGCCAACGCCGGAAAGCGGAACCCCGGCGGCCATTGGCTTTAGCGAGGCCTCCGGCATTCCTTTTGGTCACGGTCTTGTGAAGAACGCCTATGTCGGCCGAACCTTTATCCAGCCCTCGCAAACAATTCGCCAGCTTGGCATCCGGCTGAAGCTAAACCCGCTGCGCGAGGTAATTGCCGGAAAGCGCCTGATTGTCGTGGATGATTCAATTGTTCGTGGAAACACCCAGCGGGCATTGGTGAAGATGCTCAAGGAGGCCGGTGCCGCGGAGGTGCACGTTCGCATCTCCAGCCCGCCGATTATGTGGCCCTGTTTTTATGGAATCGACTTTGCATCCCGGGCCGAACTAATCGCCTCAGGTCTTGGGGTTGAGGAGGTCCGTCAGTCAATTGGTGCTGACTCTCTGGGTTTTCTGTCCAAGGATGGCATGGTCGCGGCAACAAACCAGCCGGAGAAATTGCTCTGCACGGCTTGCTTCACGGGTAAGTATCCAATTGAACTTCCAGCTGCTGAGCGGCTAGGAAAGAACTTGTTGGAGCGAGGGGTTGCGACTATCCAGGCGGAAGGTCACGTGCACCCAAAATGACCCAGAATCCTTACGCCAAATCAGGGGTGGACACCCAAGCCGGTGACCTGGCAGTCGAACTGATGAAAAAGTCAGTCTCTGCAACCCACAACGACCTGGTGCTGGGTGGCTTTGGCGGCTTTGCGGGCATGATCGACGCGAAGTTTATGAAGGACTACGACCACCCAATCCTTGCCACCTCCACCGATGGGGTTGGGACCAAGGTCGCAATCGCTCAGGCGATTGATAAGCACGACACCATTGGTCAGGACCTGGTTGGGATGGTGGTTGACGACATTGTGGTGGTCGGCGCTCGCAGCCTGTTTATGACCGACTACATCGCAACCGGAAAACTTGAACCAACTCGCATCGCGGACATAGTCCGCGGTATCGCAGACGCCTGCAAGGCAGTTGATGTTGCACTTGTTGGTGGCGAAACTGCGGAGCACCCCGGGTTGTTGGGTGAGCACGAGTACGACGTTGCCGGCGCTGCGGTTGGCGTAGTTGAAAAATCCAAACTATTGACCTCCGACAAAGTGCAGGTTGGTGATGTCGTGATTGGCATGCAGGCTTCCGGGCTGCACTCCAACGGCTATTCACTGGTGCGCAAGATAGTTGCTGATCGCAAACTGAAATACACCGACAGCGTCCCAGAGTTTTCTCGCATCCTTGGTGAGGAGCTTTTGGAACCAACCAGGTTGTATACCGGTGTTCTGAACAAGGTGCTATCAGACAGCCGTTTTGATTCGAAGATTTCATCCCTGAGCCACATCACCGGGGGCGGCATCGCAGCCAATTTGTCCAGGGTGTTGCCCGAGCGAGTCTCACTCGATGTTGACCGCTCAACCTGGAGTCCGAACCCAGTGTTTAGAGTGCTTTCTGACTGGGCCGGGCATGATCTGAAGGAGCTGGAAAGCACTTGGAACCTCGGACTTGGTTTTGCGGCTGTGGTGAGAAGTGAAATAGCAGCTGAGCTGATGCAGTTCATGGAATCTCAAGGGTTCCCAAGCTGGCAGCTTGGAGTTATTGAATCAACGCCCTGCGATGCAGAGCTTCCTGGCTATGTCACCGAGGCCAAGGGCGTGCGCGGCGGTGCCGTGAGAATGGTGTCTGACTATGCGCTCTAAGGCCACTGTGATCGTTGGTCTGATTGGGTTATTTGCGACCAGCCTTGCGGCAATAATCGGCATCGTTATCGGTTCCAACAACGCCCAGTTCTCAGTGGTCAGGGCATCGCCTGCGCCATACTGCTTTGAAGATCCAAGCCCGGATCAGTTCTCAGAGCGCCATGTTGCCACCAAGGTGGTTGCGTGCCAGGTGCTGGGAATGACCAAGGCTGCGGCAATAAGTTTCATTGAGGCCCAAGACATCACCTGGAGGATTGCCTCTGAGGATGGTGAGGGATTCATGCTCACCGAGGACTACACAGACAGCCGCATCAACCTAGATCTGGTGCTAGGTCTTGTAGTTGGTGCGAGTGCTTGGTAACTAGGGGTTTTTGTAAACTTCGCGTCTGTGGCCAATCCGCATAATCAAGACAATGACCTTTTTGTCGAAGATCTCGTAGATGATTCGATAGTCGCCGACTCTAATGCGATATCCACTTCGACCCTTGAGCTTTACTGACCTGGGTGGCCTCGGGTTACTGCTTAGGATTCTGAAAGCCAAGCGAACCCGATTCTGAACCTGTGGCTCCAGTCCCGCCAGATCCTTTTTCGCTACTCCGCTCAGCTCAACTTCATAGCGGCTTGAGGCCGAGCTCACGCTCTACCTCTTCCAGCGGAATTGATTTCCCAAAGCTCTCAGGGTCGTTTTCGTATTCCAAGACCGTGAGGTTGTCCTCTAGGTCCTCGATGTAATCAAGCAGTTTCTCGTATTTCATGGCGTCGAGAATAACCGCGACGGGTTTGCCGTGTTTTTGGATTTCCACAGCATCGGTCTTGGCAAGGCTCAGCACCTCGTTGAAGTTTGCTCTTGCCTCAGAGGCTGAGTATTTGGCCATGGGGTTATTGTACAAAACTGTGTCAAGTTTTGTACAAAACTATGCGCCCACCTCTAGACCGTCCAGCACCTTGGCGTCCTTTAGCAGTGCCCACTCCTGATCGGTATACATCCGGGAGCGGGTCAAAAACCTTTTGTTTTCGGTGGTTTCCAGTGAGAAGCCCCCGCCCCGCCCAGGCACAACGTCAATGGTTAGGTGGGTGTGCTTCCAATATTCAAACTGCTCCATGGACATCCAGAACCTAATCGGTTCGGCGATGCCCTCAACCGTGATTTCCTCAAGCATCACATCCGCACCTCCGGTGCGGAACTCTCCTGCGGGGAAGCACATTGGCGAGGAGCCGTCACAGCAGCCACCGGATTGGTGAAACATCAGAGGTCCGTTGCGCTTATAGAGCGTGCGCAGTAGCTCTCTGGTTTCCTCTGTGAAATCAACCCTGGTTGGCAATTCGGTCATCGCTAACTCTCCTTTGGTGAAATCAGAATAACCCCGGGCCTTTAGACCCGGGGTTATTTCCTGTTGATTTAGAAGAAGCCCAACTTGTTCTCTGAGTAGCTAACAAGCAGGTTCTTGGTCTGCTGGTAGTGCTTGAGCATCATTAGGTGGTTCTCACGGCCAATACCCGAGGACTTGTAGCCACCGAAGGCGGCGTGGGCTGGGTAGGCGTGGTAGCAGTTGGTCCAGACCCGACCGGCCTGGATGGTTCTGCCGGCGCGGTAAGCGGTGTTCATCTTGCGAGTCCAGACTCCGGCACCAAGACCGTAAAGGGTGTCGTTCGCAATCTTCATTGCCTCGTCGTGGCCGTCGAACTTGGTAACCGCTAGCACCGGACCGAAGATTTCCTCCTGGAACAGACGCATTGAGTTCTTGCCCTCAAACACGGTTGGTTCGACGTAGTAGCCGTCCGAAAGGTCACCACCGAGGTCAACGCGCTCGCCACCCATCAGCAGCTTGGCGCCCTCCTGCTTGCCGATGTCGATGTAGGAAAGGATCTTCTCGAGCTGGTCGTTAGACGCCTGAGCACCAAGCATGGTGTCGGTGTCTAGCGGGTTGCCCTGCTTGATCGCCTTTACCCTCTTCAGGGCATCTCCCAGGAACTTGTCATAGATCGGTGCATCGATCAGTGCGCGGGAAGGACAGGTGCAAACCTCTCCTTGGTTTAGCGCAAACATCGTGAAGCCCTCAAGACACTTGTCGTAGAAAGCGTCATTCTCTTCCGCGATGTCGCGGTAGAAGATGTTCGGGCTCTTGCCACCAAGCTCAAGGGTGACCGGGATGATGTTGTCCGATGCGTACTGCATGATCAAGCGGCCCGTGGTGGTCTCACCGGTGAAGGCGATCTTGGCAATGCGGCGAGATGAAGCCAGTGGCTTTCCTGCCTCAACACCAAAGCCATTGACGATGTTGACAACACCGGGAGGCAGCAGGTCGCCGATTAGTTCCATCAAGAACAGAATCGAAACCGGGGTCTGCTCAGCTGGCTTTAGCACCACGCAGTTGCCTGCTGCAAGTGCCGGAGCTAGCTTCCAGGTTGCCATCAAGATTGGGAAGTTCCAAGGGATAATCTGGCCTACTACACCAAGTGGTTCGTGGAACTGGTAGCTGACGGTGTCTTCATCCAGCTCGCCCATCGTGCCCTCTTGGGCACGAATCACGCCGGCAAAGTATCGGAAGTGGTCAATCGCCAGTGGGATGTCGGCGTTTAGGGTTTCGCGAACCGGCTTGCCATTCTCCCAGGTCTCAGCGACCGAGATCATCTCAAGATTGGCCTCCATGACATCGGCAATCTTGTTCAGGATGATGGCGCGTGCGGTGACCGAGGTCTTGCCCCAGGCATCTTTGGCTTTGTGCGCGGCGTCGAGCGCCTTGTCAATATCGGCAGCGTTTCCACGAGCAACCTCGCAGAACACCTTGCCGGTTACTGGGGTTACGTTTTCGAAGTATTCTCCCGAACTTGGGGCGACGTACTCGCCACCAATCCAGTGGTCATAGCGGGAACGGAATTCAGCAATCGCACCAGCTGATCCAGGTTGTGCATAAACAGTCATCTTTGACTCTTTCTCCAGTTCTAATGCCCCATTGCACTAGTTACTTGAAATTACGCCCAGTTGCTCCGCCCCGACAAGTCAGGGTCTCGCAACTAACCAAAACCACCCCAAAGGTACAGCTCCAAACCTGTACTTATGGACAGGTTTGGATTTCTCGCTTAGCATCGAAGCATGGCCAATGACGCGCGTGAAGATGTAGCCCTCGGGCGCCGCTCGCCGCTCGCCAAAACCCGCGTTGTGATAGCAGATCGGACTGCAATTTCCAGGGTCGGCATTCGCACCATTTTAGAGCGAGTCACCGGAACCGCAGTTGTTGCCGAAGTAACAAAATACGAGGCTGTGCTGCAAGCGGTAGAGGAGCATGCACCGGACGTTTTGATTATCGATTTGGACCTCGGGGACGATACGACCAAGGGGCTGCAGCTTTGCGAGCAGATTTCCAACCGCTATTCCGAAACCAAGATCATGGTGCTGGTTCGCTCGGTCTCAGAGTTTGTTGCGGTGGATGCACTTCGGCGGGGGGCAATTGGTTTTTTCCTAAAGGAGCAAATAACCGCGGATGAACTGCAACGCGCGGTGAAGAGCGTGCAGGCCGGAGAGAACGTACTCGGACCCGGGGTCTCCAAATTGATTGCCAAATCCCTGGGTCATGCCGCGCAAGACCAGCTGTCAGATCGGGAGCTTGATGTAATCAGGTTCTTGGCCCGTGGGCTTGCCAATAAAGAGATAGCCAAGGAGCTGTTCATATCTGAGTCAACCGTGAAGTTCCACGTGCACAACATCTGCAAAAAGCTTGGTTGCACCAAGAGAACTCAGGTTGTGCACTTTGCAAACAGTGCGGGACTTCTGCGCTAGCCCTTTTTATCGGCTGGGTTGTCTTCTAGTTCTTCTGGCTCATCCGCGTAAAGATCAGCCCACTTGTCTTCATAATCTGGCTCGCTTGGAGAACCGAGCTCTGCCTGGAGCGCAGAGTAATCGGTGGCCGGGGAGAAGTACTTAAGTTCTCTGGCAACCTTGGTGTTCTTAGCTTTTTGACGGCCACGCCCCATGGCGAGCCCCCTGATTCTCTTTACGTTTCGAACGCCGTGGCGCTCGAAAAACTTATGAAACCTTGAGGGGAAATAATACCAGCGCTAGAACCAAAACATGACCAACATCAATGCCAACAGCGGCATAACGATGTTTGCCGCTAGCGAAATGAATATCTGAGCGAGCCTGCCGGTGTGCCAAAAGTCAAAACCTGCCTTGGCAATCCCCGAGAACGTCGAAAGACCTCCAGCAAAGCCCACGCTGGCGATAAGTAGGTAATCCTGGGTCAGCTGGCCACCGTAGATGTATCCCACAAAACCGGCGGCGATGGTGTTGGTGAGGATCACACCAAAGGGGATTGCCCCCTCCCAGCGCGTGATGTAAACCCGGATCACAGAGCCAACACCACCCGCAGCTGCAATCAGCAGTGCGAGTAGGACGGGGTGGGAGTTCAAACTCTTGCCTCTTTAGCCGCGATCCTGCCCTGGCGGTAGCCAATGCCGTAGGCGAGAACTCCAACAAACATCATTGCCGCGATTTCCCAGCTCAGACCCTGTGAATCAATAAATAGCGTCACCGCGCTCATGGTTGTGAAGCCACCGGCAAACCCGTTAGCCCAGAGGTTTTTACAGAAGAAGCTCTGAAAAAAGGGCATCTTTGCACTCAGACCCAAAAGGTATGCACCTAAGAGATTCACCACGGTCATTGCCACCAACTCTGCGCTGGGGTATTCCAGATTGAGCGAAATGAGCTCAGAAATTAGGTATCGGAGCATGGTTCCGAGGGCTCCGCCCACAAACACATACCCGACCATTCTGATTTTGGTGGACACCCTTCAAGGGTAGCTGGTGTTAATTGCTACTTTTGCTCCGGCTTAGAAAGCGCTTGTTCAATTTCCTCAGCTCGACTCGAAAGTCGGAATGTTGAAATAAAGCCCAAGGCCAAAAAGCCAGCGGCGGCCCAGGCCGACCACTTAGCACCGTCAGTGAAGGCATCGCCGGCAGCAACCTGGATGTCTCTTGCCAATCCGGCCTCAACCTGGTTTGCAATCAGCCCCTCTTCAAGCCCTGGAATTGCAGATCCTGCAGACTCCACGACAGCGTTGGTGACCACTGAAATCTGTGAGCTTGGAACCGCCAGCTCATCGAGTCTCTGCTCTAACGAAACCTGCGTGCCGGTGAACAAAACGGTTCCCAAAACCGCAATACCCAAAGCGGAACCCACCTGGCGAACCGTGGACTGAGAGCCAGAGCCCTGACCGTTTTTCTCCATCGGAACATCGATCATGATTACGCCCGTTAGCTGCGCGGTTGCTAGACCAATACCGATTCCATAAATCAACAGGAACGGAGCAATCCAAACCCAGCCGTTGTCTTGCGATGCGACCAGGCCGATGCCCAAAACACCAACGAGTTCCAGCAGTACGCCAAGCTGAACCGCTTTCGCTGGCGGCAACTTGCCGCTGAGCGCCCCACCAATACCGGAAGCCAAAAATGCACCACCCGCCAGCCACAACAAAACCAGACCGGAGCTGATTGGGCTCAGGCCAAGCACGTTTTGCAGCCAGAGTGGAATTGCAAACAGGATGCCAAATTCACCCATGGAAATAATTAGCGCGGCGATTGAACCGTTTCGGAAAGAGCTGATGCGAAACAGGTTCAGATCCAAAAGCACGTTCTTCTGCTGCTTCTCGCGCCTGATTTCCCAGAACACGAACAGCACCGTGGTGACCACGGATATCGTCAGTGCCACCGGAATTGGAGACAGACCCGTCTCTGGCCAACTGAAACCAAACAACTCAAACTGTCGGTTTGGATTTACCAACCACCAGCCATAGATTCTGCCCTCGATCAAACCAAACACCAGGGTGGAGAACATGATCACCGAGAGCACCGCTCCAACGATGTCGATGCCACCAGCGCGCTGCGGAGACTTTGACTCTGGAACAAAGACAAGCAGCCCAATCAAAATCAAAATACCAAGCGGCAGGTTGATCATGAAGGCCCAGCGCCAGGAGAAGTCAGTTGCCAACCAGCCGCCCAAAACCGGACCAACTGCAACCATGCCACCGATGGTGGCACCCCAAACCGCAAAGGCAATGCCGCGCTCTTTGCCTTGGAAGTTGGCATTTACCAAAGACAAAGTGGTTGGCAGCACCATTGCCCCACCAACACCCTGGATGACCCTCGCGGCAATCAGCTCTGCTGCGGAGTCAGTAAGACCTGCCCAGACCGAGGCAATGATGAAAATAACAATTCCGATGAGCAACAGCCGCTTGCGACCGATTCGGTCCGCCAGTGAACCCCAAACCAACAGAAGTGCTGCAAACACCAGCACGTAGCTCTCCTGGACCCACTGCACCTCTGTTGCAGTTAGTCCCAGCTCCCTAATCAGTGCCGGGAAGATGGTGTTTACGATGGTGCCGTCGATGATGACTATGGAAATTGCCATAGAAATAAAGAACAGCCCAATCCAGCGATTACGAGTCTGCAAGTTTTTTACTCATTCTGTTTGTCAAGGCTCGAAGTCTATTGAGCTTCTTGCGTCTAACCTTTGATGCGTGCCATCACTTTCCAATTTGACCGCCTTTTTAATAATCGCGCTGGTGGTGATAGTCATACCTGGCCCCTCCGTCGTTTACGCGATTGGCAGGGCTCTTGTGTTGGGTCGGCGGGCAGCACTTCTGAGCGTCTTTGGAAATGGCATTGGCGTTGGGATTCAGATTGTTGCCGTTGCCCTGGGGCTTGGCGCACTGATAGCGCAGTCGGCAGAACTATTCTTTGCGGTCAAGGTGGTGGGTGCGCTGTTCTTGGTCTACCTGGGCCTCAGTGCAATCCTGCACCGCAAGGCCAAGCTCGATACCACCGCTATCGAAGATCCACCAAAGGCAAAGCGCATCATCTTGGAATCGGTAGTTGTGGGGATAACCAATGCCAAGACCATCGTGTTTTTCTTGGCTGCATTCCCGCAGTTCGTTAGCCCCGGATCCTCTCCGGTCAGCCAAATGCTGTTTATGGGGATGCTGTTTCTAATCATCGGCATCGCATCCGATGCGGTGTGGGCGCTTGCAGCCGGAACCGCAAGAAACTGGCTGACCTCATCGCTTGGCAGATTGGCAATGGTTCGAGCTGGCGGCGGAGTCGCTCTAATGGGTCTTGGTGCCTACATGGCCTATGAGGCGGTTCGCAGCTAGCCAGCTGCGATCAGTGCCACACCAACCAGTGCTAGAACAATCCCCAGTGATTGCGACTTGGCAACGCGTTCCTTCAAAAAGATCCTTGCCAGCAGTATGGTTCCCACCGGATACAAAGAGGTCAAAACCGCGGCAACCGCGAGGTCCCCGGCACGAGTGGCAATCAAAAACGCGACGTTGCCCATGATGTCCCCTGCGGATGCCAACAGGATAAGGCCCGCAAGCTTCAGGTCGGAGACCTTCTCAATAAAGGGTGCACCGCTGGCTTTTTTGTAGAAAACCAGCAGCAATGCAAACAGCAAGACCACCCCAACGCTGCGCATGATAAGAAGCGGCGCCAGACCCGAGTCAGGGTCGGTGAAGTCCAGAAACAAAAAGATGCCGGCAAATCCAAGCCCCGCTCCAATGGAGTAAAGGGTTGCTCGCAGCGTTGGCAGTTTGAGATCCGGGCTTGGCACAAAAGCCACCAGCACGACCGCAACCAGAATCAAAACCACCGCGACCAACACGAAGGAACTCAGGTTCGCACCCAGCGCCACGTCAACAACAACCGGGATTATGGCCGAGACCACAGCAGTCAGTGGGCTAACAATCGAGATTGGCCCGAGCGCAAGTGCGGCATACAAAAAGGTGATTGCCACTGCCGAGCAGATCCCGGCCAGAATGCTGGCCGT
>JAGYIH010000015.1 GCA_018402615.1 Aquiluna sp. | reverse complement strand
GCAGTCTTTGCACCCGCGAGAGATCGCTACAAGATTTTTATCTTGGACGAGGCTCACATGGTTACCCCGCAAGGCTTTAATGCCCTGCTAAAGATTGTGGAAGAGCCACCTGCCCACGTGAAGTTCATATTCGCCACCACCGAGCCAGAGAAAGTAATTGGCACGATTCGTTCCAGAACCCACCACTACCCTTTCCGGTTGGTTCCTCCAGGCGAACTCTTGGAATACCTGAGCACCGTTTTGGCCTCTGAGGGCTTTAGTGCAGCCGACGGTGTGATGCCAATGGTTGTTAGGGCATCTGGCGGTTCGGTCAGAGACGCACTTTCGCTGTTAGATCAGCTAATCGCTGGTTCTGACTCAAAGGAAATCGACTACGTTCGGGCAACTAATTTGTTGGGCTTCACTCATGACTCACTAATGAGCGAAGTTATTGAAGCCTTTGCCGAGCTGGATGCCGGTCAGGCGTTTCGTGCGGTGGACAAGGTCATTCAGTCCGGCCAGGATGCCAGAAGGTTTTTGGAGGATTTGCTTGAGCGAATCCGTGATTTGATGCTGGTGAGCTCTTTGGGTAAAGACGCGAAGGCGATCTTGCGCGGCATTGGGCCTGAGCAATTTGAACTACTGGTGATTCAGGCCAGCCGCTTTGGCCTAAGCCAGCTCACCCAGACAGCAGAGGCGACAGCCAAAGCTTTGGCTGAAACCAGTGCGGCTTCCAATCCAAGGTTGCAACTTGAGCTGTTGTGCGCGAGGGTGCTGGCGCCAGTTGCGCAGTCAAATGTTGCGGTGGCAAGAACCGTGCCAGCTGCCGAGCCTAAGCCCGCGGCTGCCAAGGCACCACAAGCCTCCAAGGGCCCAGCTAAAGTTCCAGAGCCAGCTCAAGCCAAGGCATCGGTTCCAAAGCAAGCTCCCGCAGCCATCGAAGATGAAAAGACCGAGGCAATTGAGCTTCCAAAGCCGGCTGCAAAGTCAGACCTTGAAGCTAGCACTGCTTCGTTCAAGGCAAACTGGAATGGCATCCTGGAGGTGCTTTCAAAAAAGTCTCGCTCTGCCTGGGCCGTGGCCTTCACCACCAAGGTGATTGATTTTGAAGGAGACGTGCTGACACTTTTGTTCCAGAGCCAAAAAGATGTCGATGCGTTTAAGAACTCAAACGGGGCTTCAGAGGTTTTGCGTTCCGTAATCAAGGACATGTTTGGCGTGATCGTGAAATACCGCGCCAAGGTAGCCGAGGCTCCGGAACCCATGGTTTCCGCTCCCGTAATCGAACCAACTGAAGCAGAGGAATTTACCGAGGAGGCCGATTACGAAGAGCCCGAAGTTGCACCGGCCGTAGTCCCTGAGTCGGAAGAGAAGGCCGGAGAGTTTATGCTGCGTGAGGTTTTGGGTGCCGAGCAAATCAAGGGCGATAACTGATGTATGACGGCATAATCCAGGATCTGATTGATGAGCTTGGCAGGCTTCCCGGGGTTGGCCCTAAGAGCGCTCAGCGCATTGCTTTTCACCTGATTGAATCAGACTCTGACGTTGCCCTCACCTTGGCCCAGGTGATTCAGGAGGCCAAGGCCAAAGTCAGGTTCTGTGAGGATTGCGGAAACGTTTCAGAGGCTGAGAAGTGCGGCATTTGCTCAGATCCGAGACGTGAGATTGCATCGCTTTGCGTTGTGGAGGATTCCAAGGATATAAATTCCATTGAGCGCACGCGCGAATTTCGTGGGCTGTATCACGTTCTTGGAGGGGCCATCTCGCCAATAGCGGGAATTGGCCCCGATCAGCTTCGCATCAAGGACCTCATGAAGCGTTTGGCTAACCCAGAGATCAAAGAGGTAATCATTGCTACCAACCCAAACCTTGAGGGCGAGGCGACCGCAACCTATTTGGCAAGGCTATTGGGTTCGATGGAAATTACGGTTTCCAAGCTTGCCTCCGGGCTTCCGGTGGGTGGGGATTTGGAATATGCGGACGATATGACTTTGGGAAGAGCTTTTGAGGGTAGGCGTCGAGTCAACTAGACTGCTCTGAATGCCGAAGGCGGCATCCAATCCCCCCTAACTAGGAGTATTGCGTTGGCAGTTATCGTGCAGAAGTATGGTGGCTCCTCGGTCTCTGACGCCGAGCAGATCAAGCACGTTGCCGCGCGCGTTCTAAGTGCCCAGGCTGAGGGAAACCAGGTTTGCGTTGTGGTCTCGGCCATGGGTGACACAACTGATGAACTAATTGACCTGGCCGATTCAGTTTCCTCGGACCCAACCGGTCGCGAGATGGATGTTTTGCTAACCGCAGGCGAGCGCATCGCAATGGCTCTTTTGGCAATGGCAATAATTGAACTTGGTGGCAAGGCAAAATCCTTTACCGGTTATCAAGCCGGTATCTCAACCGACTCCGAGCACGGCTCGGCAAGAATCTGGAAGCTAGAACCAAGCCGCATCAAGCAGTCGCTTGATGCTGGTGAAATTGCGATTGTTGCCGGCTTCCAGGGCTTTAGCTTTGAGAACGGTGACACCACCACTTTGGGTCGCGGCGGTTCTGACACCACTGCAGTGGCCCTTGCGGCATCTTTGAAGGCGGAGGTCTGCGAGATCTACTCGGACGTTGACGGCATCTACACCGCCGACCCAAGAATTGTCCCCAGAGCTCACAAGCTCTACCAAATCGACATTGAATCGATGCTCGAGCTTTCTAGTTCCGGGGCAAAGATTCTTTACATTCGGGCCGTTGAGTTTGCTCGCCGGCACCAGGTGCCACTTCGAGTCAGGTCAACCTTTAGCCTGGATGCAGGCACCCTTATTTACACACCCAAGTCAGGAGATAACGTGGAAGAGCCAGTAGTTTCCGGAGTCGCAACCGATGACACCCAGTCCAAGGTGACCGTAATTGGTCTGCCAGACCGACCAGGTAAGGCGGCGGAGATTTTCCAGATCGTCTCCGAGGCTGGTGCGAACATTGACATGATCGTGCAAAACGTCTCCACCACCGAAAACCACCTCTCGGACATCTCCTTTACCCTGCCTCACAATGACCGACACAAGGTTGTCGATGCCCTGAAGGGTCGCCAGCAAGAGGTTGGCTTTGCGTCGATTAGCTACGACGACGAAATTGGAAAACTTTCAATTGTCGGAGCCGGTATGAAGACCTCCTCCGGGGTCTCGGCCAAGCTCTTTGGTGCGCTTGCCAAGGCCGGCATCAACATTGAGATGATTTCCACCTCCGAGATTCGGATCTCGGTTGTGACTCGAGCCGACCAGCTCAAAGAGGCCACCAGGATTGTTCACACCGCGTTCGAGCTGGACGCTGCCGAAACCGCAATCATTTACTCCGGAACCGGTAGGTAATTGTGTCGGGATTGAATTTGGCTTTAGTTGGTGCGACCGGAGCGGTTGGCTCGGTGATGATCGACATCATCAACTCCCGAGAGAACATCTGGGGTGAGATCAGGTTGATTGCGTCAGCTCGCAGTGCTGGTAAAGAGATCGTGGTTCACGGCAAGCCGCACGTTGTGGTCGCTCTGAGTGAATCGGCTTTTGACGGCATCGACATTGCAATGTTTGATGTTCCGGACGAGGTGTCGGAAGTTTGGGCACCGATTGCGGCTGCCAAGGGAGTGGTTGCAATTGACAACTCCGCAGCGTTCCGAATGAACCCAAGCGTCCCGCTGGTGGTGCCAGAGGTGAACCCGGAGATGGCTCGCTCAAGACCACTGGGCATCATTGCAAACCCAAACTGCACGACATTGACCATGATGGCAGCGATTGGTGCTCTGCACCGCAAGTGGACGCTCACCGAGCTGGTTGTCTCAAGCTACCAAGCGGTTTCCGGTGCCGGCGCTATCGGCATTGATCAGCTATCCCGAGAGACCAAGTCGCTTGCTGAAAACCCCGAGGCGGGGCTTATCTCCGACGGAGTTAGAAAGCACCTAGAGGCAAGTGATTCTCTTAGCCAAAGCCCCTGGGCTCATCCGATTGCACTGAACGTGATTCCTGCTGCTGGCGGCTTCAAGGAGGGTGGCCACACCTCTGAGGAGCTCAAGGTTCGCAACGAGTCCCGCAAGATCTTGGGTATTAAGGACCTTAAGGTTGCAGCAACCTGTGTGCGCGTCCCGGTCCAGGTTTCACACTCGCTTTCAGTTCACGCCACCTTTGCCAATCCACTGACTGCGCAGCAGGTGCGCGAGGAATTGGAAAAGCAACCAACGGTAGTGGTGCTGGATGATCCTGAGAATGACCTTTACCCCACACCTCAGTTGGTTGCAGGTCAGGACCCAACTTTTGTGGGTCGAATTCGCCAGGCTGAGGACTTTGAAAACACCATTGACTTGTTCGTGGTGGGGGACAACCTCAAGAAGGGCGCAGCCCTAAACACCTACGAGATCGCAGAGCTAGTAGCCCAGGAGCTTGCCTAAACGAAGCTGATCAGGGTGGCTGCCGGAGGGCAGAACAACCTTAGCGGTGCGTAAATAGAATGCCCAGCACCCTGCGAGACATGCAGTAGCATTTCGCTTTCACTTCCCCACGCAGAGAGTCCACTTGCAAATTTAGGATTCAGGTCACTGTTGGTGACTAGGGCTTTTTTGCCGGGCAAACAGAGCTGGCCGCCATGAGTGTGGCCGGCAAACATCATGTTTACCCGCTGCTCTAAAAATGCGTCAATCACCCGCATGTATGGGGCGTGAGCCACGCCCAGTACCACATCGGACCCGGCAATTTTTTTGCCTTGACTCTTCAGGGTTTGCAGTGCGTCTAGGTTTTCGTGAGGATCATCCAAACCGAGAAAGCCGATCTTTACGCCACCAAGTTCGAGGCTTCCCGACTGGTTATTGAGATTCAGCCACCCCATTCCTTCAAGTTCGGAGTTGAAGCGCTTGGTGTCTAGGTTCTTTGGGGAGGAGACATTTGATGGTGCCGACAGGTAGCTAAGAGGGTTTCTGGGCTTTGGCTCTCGGTAGTCATTGCTGCCATTGACAAAGACTCCCGGGATTTCCAAAAGTGGTGCAAGTGCCTCGAGGGTGGGCGAGATTGAATCGCGGTGACCCAGGTTGTCTCCGGTATTTATGACCAGGTCAGGTGCCGTTGCGGCGAGCTGCTCTAAAAACTCTCGCTTATTTTTTTGGCCGGGAGCGAAGTGCAAATCGGATAGGTGCAGTACGGAAAGGCCGCGCAGTTCTGTGAATTCCACAGAGAGCTCGATGAGCTCAAAGGGGCCAGAGTTGGTGGCTACCCACATCGGTTTGGCATGACGATTATTGCGCTGGCTTCAGTTACCTCGGTGCCCGCTGCCGGGTAGGTGGAGTGCACTGAATCGTCAGGCAGGTTTGGATCGCACTTATTTAGGTATTGGAATTGGCTTGGCTGCGGATAGGTGGCAATTAGGCCGCTGGCCTCAAGGGCGGAGAAGCCATCAGCGAGCGAGAATCCTGCTAGGTCTGGGACAAACAGTTTTCCACCTCCAGAAACAAATACCTGAATGATCGAGCCTCTTGGAACTTCGGTTCCCAATTCGGGAATGGTGAAGGCAACCGAGCCGATCGGCATGGTTGATGCCACCTCTTCCTCCATAATCTGAACATTGAGCTCATTGCTAATTAGCTGCCCCCTGGCAGTCTCAACATCGAAGCCTTCAAGGTTTGGCACCCGGAGCATTGTCGGTTGTACGAATCTCGGGTTTGCCGGTGGGAAGGTGCCATTTTCATAGTGCTTATTGGCCTCCAGCATTATGTCTCGCCAAACCGCGTGCCTGATTCCAGAGACCGCAAGCCCATCAACGCTCTTGCCCGTTTGCGGGGTGAGTCCAACCACGTTGCCAACCCAGGTCGCCGTTGCCACTTCGGTTGAGTAGCCAGCCATCCAGGTGTGGATCCGGTCATCTGTGGTACCGGTCTTTCCTGCCAACGTTGTGCCGTCATTCGGATTTGCTGCAATACCGGTTCCACCGGTCATCACACCCCTCAGGGCCTCGGTCATTGCTGCCGCAATCTCTGGGTTTACTGACTGATTGCAAAGACTCTCGGGCACCGTAAGTTCTTCACCGCTGGTTCGGATGATTACTCTTTCGATGGCGATCGGAGTGCAGTAGACGCCATTGTTCGCAATCGCTGCGTAGGCACCAGCCATGGTCAGGGGCGATACCTCATTGGTTCCCAGGATGGTTGCCGGCACATATAAAAGTTCGGTTCCATCCGAGCGTTTGACGCCAAAGTCAACGGCGGTGTCGCGGATTGCGCACAGGTCCAACTTGGATGCCATCGCGGCAAAGGCGGTGTTCTGCGAGGTTATGACGGCCTCGCGCACGGAGATGTCATCAATTGTTCTGTCACCAGAGTTATTTACCTCCCAGAGTCCAACAACGCCGCCACAGCTGGCTTGGAACTCCTTTGATACGTCCCAGATCTTCACCTCATCTGGTTCACCATCCAGGTCTACGTCCTCGCCGGTGAAGATGCGGCCATCCACGTGGTCACCGAGGGTGTAGCCATTTTTGAGCCACTCGGCCAGGGTAAAAATCTTGTATGTGGATCCGGGCTGGAAACCAGAGGAGCCTCCAAAGTCTCTGTCGCTGTTGTAGTTCACGCTGGTGCGCCCAAGACCGGGAGCCTCATTTTGGTCATAAATGCGATTTTGGGCCATCGCGATTATGCGACCGGTGCCAACCTCAACGGATACCGATGCCGTGCCAAAACCCCACTCGTTGTCTGGCGGAAGCCGGGTCATCACGGAATCCCAAGCGGCCTGCTGAATGTCCAGGTCCAACGTTGTAAAGATCTCAAGCCCACCGCGCTTGAGCAGCATCTCGCGTTCCTCTGAAGTCATCCCAAACTCTTGAGAGTTGCGAATTGTCCAAACCGCGTAGTCGCAGAAGAACGCGGTGGTCTGGTTTTCTTCGCAGCCCTGTCGGGTCTTAGTGATTCGAGTCTGGATTGGAGATTTCTTGTAGGCGTCAGCCTGCTCCTGGGTTATGTAGCCGTGATCGGCCATGTTTTGGATTACGAAGTCCCTGCGACCCATGCCGCGCTTTAGGTTGCCGGAGTCGTCAGGCTTGTAGTCATTGGGAGATTTCAGCATCCCGGCTAAATATGCGGCCTGAGGAACATTTAGCTTGCTCGCAGGTATTCCGAAGTAATACTGCGAGGCGGTTTCGACACCATTGATCTGATTACCCAAAAAAGCTAGGTTCAAATAGCCAGCCAGAATCTCCTTTTTAGAGACATCTTTTTCTAAGGCTATGGCCAGGCGAATCTCTCGGAGCTTACGCTCGACGCTCACCTCAGTCGCCTCGGCAATAGCGTTCGTGTCTCCCGAGAGGTTTGCTACCTCCACGAGTGACTGGCGCACGTACTGCATGGTGATCGTGGAGGCTCCAGGCCCCTCACCGAAGGTGGCAAGGTTGGTCAGAGTTGCTCTGATTAGCGAAATGATGTCCACCCCACCGTGCTCGTAGAACCTAGGGTCCTCGGTGGCAACCACGGCATTGATCAGGTTGATGGACATCTCTTCGTAGGGGACCTCAACTCGGTTCTCGTGATAAAAAGTGGCGATTTGCTCCGGCTTGCCGTCGCGAAGAGCGTAGATGGAGGAGGACTGCGATGCGTTGATTGGGCGAATGTAATTCGGAAGACCTTCAAACATCCCGATGCCGGTGTTGGTAACGACGCCCGCCACCGCTACAGCGGGGGCAATCAGTGCCACCGAGAGTAGCCCAGCCACAACGCTGAGAACTCCAAATTTGATTAGGTTTCCCAGCGCGGACAAAGCGGAGCGGCCAGACATAGACTCTAGGTTACCTGTCAGATGCTGAAATGGAGCTGAGAAATGACCAAGTGGGAATACATAACCACCCCTTTGCTACTGCATAAGGAAACACAGATTTTGAATACCTGGGGCACCCAGGGCTGGGAGCTGGTTCAGGTTACTCAGGGCCCGCAGGGTGGCCTGATTGCTTTTTTCAAGCGTGAGGTCGAATAGTTGTCAGTAGAACAGCGAATTAAAGAGCTTGGCTTTGAGTTACCCGCTGCTCCAAAGCCAGCTGGAAGTTACGTCCCAGCCAAGATCTCCGGAAACCTGGTTTTCACAGCCGGTCAGCTACCCCTGATTGACGGGGTATTGATGGAGGTCGGCAAGCTCGGTTCTGATCTTTATGCCGAGCGCGGCAAAGAGCTTGCGGAGCGCTGCGCACTAAACGCCCTGGCCGCAATAAAGGGTGTGCTTGGTGAGCTTGATCGCATCACCAGCATCGTCAAGGTGGTGGGGTTTGTTGCCTCGGTACCAGAGTTCAGTTCACAACCTCAGGTCGTGAATGGCGCAAGCGAGTTCTTGCAGAGTGTATTTGGGGAGGCCGGCATCCACGCTCGCAGCGCGGTGGGGGTTCCGGTATTGCCGCTGAACTCTCCGGTCGAAATCGAATTGATCGTGGAGTTTAAGTAACCCGCGTTAGTTGTTTTCGTCGACCAGTGGACTTAGTCAACTAGCGGCTTTAGTCAACATTGTGTCTTGAGTTCCAGCCCGGTGCGAGGTTGCCGCGCAACATGTCGGGGGCACTGTTCCAGCGGTTCTTTGGTTTTCTGATGACTATTCTGCCAAGCCTTCGGGATTCGATTATTGCCTGAGTGATAACCACCATGGCGGCAGCCTGCTCTTCCGCATCGCCACCCTTTGCCGAAAGCGACTCAAAGATTTCGTCCGAGGAATATTGACGCATTAGAGCGGGATATTTCCGTGTTTTTTGGGAGGCAGGCTCGCGCGCTTGGTTCTAAGGGCACGCAGCGATCTCACAATTTGCGTTCTGGTGGCGGCGGGTTCGATGATGCCATCTAGTTCTCCGCGCTCCGCGGCCAAGAATGGACTGGCAACGTTGTAGGTGTACTCCTTTGCGAGATCATCTCGCACCTGATCGATGTCTTGGCCCAAAGCCGCGGCTTCCTTGAGCTTGTCGCGGAACAAGATGTTTACCGCTCCCGCTCCACCCATAACCGCGATTTCTGCGGTCGGCCAGGCCAGGTTGATATCTGCTCCAAGCTGCTTAGAGCCCATCACGATATACGCACCGCCATAGGCCTTGCGGGTAATGATGGTCACCAGTGGCACGGTTGCCTCGGCGTAGGCATAGAGCAGTTTTGCTCCGCGTCTAATAACGCCAGCCCATTCCTGATCGGTGCCGGGCAGGTAGCCGGGGACATCGACCAGGGTCAAAATGGGAATCGAGAAGGCGTCACAGAAGCGAACAAATCTTGCAGCCTTTTCACCGGCGGAAATGTTCAGTGTCCCTGCCATCTGCAGTGGCTGGTTTGCCACAATGCCCACCGACTCACCATCAATGCGCGCAAAGCCGATGATGATGTTGGGTGCAAACAGCGGCTGCACCTCTAAAACTCTCCCTCGTCAACAATTGCCTCAATCAGGGTGTGGACGTCGTATGGCTGGTTCGGGCTGTCAGGAATTAGATCATTTAGCTTGCGGTCACTCGGTGATCTCAAGTTCGGTCTCAGATTGGTAGGCAACGGTTTCGAAAGATTATTTTGCGGCAGGTATTGAACCAGGGCCTTGACGTAGTCAAAGGCATCCAATTCGTCATCCGCTAGGTAGTGGGCCACGCCCGAGGTCTCATTGTGGGTTCTGGCTCCGCCGAGTTCCTCCATGCCAACGTCTTCGCCGGTAACGGTCTTGATTACGTCTGGTCCGGTGACAAACATGTTTGAGGTCTTGTCAACCATTATCACAAAGTCGGTTAGTGCGGGGAGTAGACAGCGCCTCCGGCGGCCGGACCCATGATCATTGAGATCTGCGGGATGACTCCCGGAGCCATGGTGTTCAATCTGAAGATCTCACCGTATTTGCCAAGGGCAATAACGCCCTCCTGGATTCTGGCTCCGCCCGGAAGTCCAGCATGCCGATGATTGGAACCCCGGTCTTGATGGCGAGTTCCATGACCTTGATTATTTTGTTCCCGGCGGTCTCGCCAAGCGAACCACCAAAGATTGTGAAGTCCTGAGAGTAAACGGCAACCTGGCGCCCATGAATGGTTCCGATTCCGGTGACCACCGAATCGCCATACGGGCGATTGGACTCCATGCCAAAGCTCTGCGAGCGGTGTCTGGCATATTCGTCTAGCTCGACAAACGAACCCGGATCAAGCAAAAGCTCGATGCGCTCGCGAGCGGTCTTTTTGCCCTTTTTGTGCTGCTTCTCAATTGCAGTTTCTCCAGCGGCATGAACTGCCTCGTGGTAGCGCTTTTTGAGGTCCGCAATCTTCCCGGCGGTAGTCGAAAAATCTGGGGTTTCAGGCAACATATCTCCTCAGGTGCTATTTCACTTTAGCGCTCTTTGAAATAAACCTGTTGACGAGTATTCACAAAGGATATGCCGTTTTTGTCTCGAGTTCATACAAAAAAATGGCTTTGCACTAGCTTGTTGCCATGCAGTTTCCAAAGTCCCAGCAGGTTTATAGCGATTTGGTTTTTTTCCAGCAACTCGATTCAACGAACCTGGAGCTGGCTCGCAACCTGAGTGCTACCAGCTCTCATTTCAGTGCCGTGATTGCGGCTTCGCAGTCTGCTGGCCAGGGCAGGCTTGGCCGCAACTGGGAGTCGCCCGCTAAAGCCTCGCTTTCGCTTTCGATCTACCTAGCCCCAAACACCATTTCCGAGCCCGGTTGGGCAACTTTGCTAGCGGCACTTGCCGTGAAGCGCGCAGTAGCAGAGCTCGGGGCAGTGAACTGTGCAGTTAAGTGGCCCAACGACGTCTTGGTGTCAGGTAAGAAAATAAGTGGGATTCTGGCCCAGCTATTGCCCGGTGGCGATGTGATTTTGGGGATTGGTTTGAACCTGACTCCTCAAAGCAGTGAGCTTGTGCTGGCAACCTCACTTCAGGACCTCGGCATTGAAACAGATTTGGATACCGCCGCTTCTTTGGTGGGTAGGCACCTAGGCGAGTTACTTGCTAATTTTTCCGGGGATAGCGAGCAGGTAAAGTCGCAATTTCGGGATAGCTGCGTGACTCTGGGGCAACAGGTTAGAGCGGAGTTGCCCGGCGGAGAGCAGTTGATTGGTTTGGCCTCTGAGATTGATTCGGTCGGCCAGCTGGTAATTTTGACTCCGGAGGCTCACAGCCTTAGCGCCGCCGATGTTTGGCACCTGAGAAGTTAGCGAAGGGAAAGTCTTGTATCGAGTGGGAGTTATCGGAGCGGGTCAGTTGGCTCGCATGATGCAGCCGGCAGCCATTGCGCTCGGGATTGAACTCCGGGTTTTTGCCGAGGCCGAGAACTCTCCGGCAAGCCAAAGCGCGACCCAAGTTGGCGACTTCAAAGACTTTGATGCCCTGAGAGAATTTGCCAGCTCGGTAGACGTCATAACTTTTGATCACGAACATGTTCCAATTCAGTTATTGGAAAAACTTCAGGAACTCGGCCACAGGGTCAACCCCGGACCCGATGCGCTAATCCATGCTCAGAATAAATTGACCATGCGGCGCAAGCTGGCAGAACTTGGTTTGCCACAACCGGCCTGGGCCGCCGTCAAAACCTCGAGTGAGGTCGAGGCCTTCATTTCACTAAACGGCCCCAAGGTTATCGCTAAGACCCCGATTGGTGGCTATGACGGCAAGGGCGTAATGGTCATCAAGTCGGCCACTGAGATCGCGCACTGGATTGCTGAGATTGATAGCTTCGGTGGCGAATTGTTGCTTGAGGAAAAAGTTCAGTTCAGTCGCGAGTTGGCGCAGCTGTGCGCTCGAAGCGAATCTGGTGAGCTGGCGTTTTGGCCGGTGGTTGAAACTAGGCAGCGATTCGGCGTTTGCTCAGAGGTAATTGCCCCCGCGGTCAATGCCGGTCAGGCTGCCACCACCGCGATAGCTAGCGAGATCGCTCGTGGCCTTGGTGTCACCGGCGTAATGGCGGTCGAACTGTTTGAAACCGAATCCAAAGTCCTGGTCAACGAGCTTGCGATGAGACCGCACAATTCGGGACATTTCTCAATTGAGGGTTCGATTACCTCACAGTTTGAGCAGCACCTGAGGGCGGTCTTGGACTTGCCGCTGGGCGATACCGCGATGCTGGCACCGGTTGCGGTGATGCTAAATCTTTTGGGGGTTGACGACACGAATGATTTCGTTAGTAATTACTCGAAAGTGTTGGGCAAGTACCCAGAGATCAAGTTTCACAGTTACGCCAAGTCCCCCAGAGCGGGACGCAAGATGGGCCACCTAACACTTTTGGGTTCAGATTCCGAGGCATTACTTGAACGCGGTAGCAAGGCAAGAGCCTTGCTTTATGGCTCTGGTGCCTAGACTTTGATTCGGGAGGCTTAGATGTCAAAGGTTGCAATTGTTATGGGTTCAGACTCTGACTGGAGAGTCATGGAACTCAGTTACAACATTCTGAAGGACTTTGGCCTGGAGCCAATCGTTGAGGTCCTGAGTGCCCATCGGACTCCAGAAAAGATGTTGGAATTCGCAGCTGGTGCTTATGACAAGGGCATTCGAGTTATCATCGCGGGCGCCGGAGGGGCAGCCCACCTGCCGGGCATGATTGCCAGCAGCACTTCGCTACCAGTAATTGGAGTTCCAGTCTCGCTGGGCAAGCTTGACGGCATGGATTCGCTGTTGTCGATAGTTCAGATGCCCGCCGGAGTGCCAGTGGCTACCGTCTCGATTGATGGTGGAAAAAATGCCGGACTGCTTGCGCTGAAGATCTTGGCGATTTCTGACAGTAAATTGCTTGCGAAGATGGACTCCTATCGCGAGGAGCTAAAAGTAATCGTCGCAGGAAAGAATCAGCAGCTTAAAGACTCTCTCTAAGCCCATTCCCAGACCGTTCTGATTTCCCCAAAACGCCCCCACCATCAGGGTTTTTTGAGAATCTCAACCTATGGTTGAAGGTGCCCGGGAGGTTTGCTATGCGCAGAATTTTTATTGCACTGAGTGCTTTAGGGCTTTCCGCGACCCTGGTGGGTTGTAGCGCCTTCTACCCAAACTGGGGTGCCACCGGATTACCGGAGGAACCAGAAGTGAGCGTTTCAGAGCAGGCGACTGCGCAGCCGGAGCCTACCGAGACCTCTGAAACCGCAGAACCAGAGCCAACTCAAAGCGAAGAGCCAGAAAGCACGGCGGAGCCGGAAGTTGAGTTGAAGCAGGTGCAGGTTGACATAATTATGGCGATTCCCGAGCCCGATTTTGGAGTTCTTACGGTTGTGGCCCAGATTCCAGGAATTGCCGAGGCTGGCGGAATCTGCAAGATGCGCTTTATCGGCTCTGACAAAGAAGTGACCATGGAGGTTAGGGCCGAACCTTCCTCCGACTACACCCAGTGCTTTCCAATCGAATTTCCGCTCTCCGATCTGCCCTCAGGTAACGGAATTGTGACCGTTAGTTATGAGTCGGGAGCCCACTTCGGCCTGTCTCCGGCATCCTCGGTGGTGATTCCGTAATTCATGTTCAAGAAAGTCTTGGGATTACTCAGCGCTGTCACAATGGTCGCCATTGGCCTTGTGGCTATGCCGCTACAACAGCCCGCTGCACAGGCTGCTCCTCCGGGAAGCGCCTTTGATCCCGGACTGATTATTTCCGACAGCGTGTTTTTCGATTTCGGTTCCATGACGCTAGAAGACATTCAGGTGTTTTTAGATTCCAGGGTTACAGATTGTCGCGCAACCGATCCTGCGCTTAATTGCCTTAAAGACTACCTCTCAGACATCCCAGAGACTCCGGCAACTGGCCCGGAAGAGGTTGGTCCCTGCGCTGCAATTCCTGCCAAGGCCTCAGCTACAGCAGCTGAAATCATCTTTGCGATCTCTCAGGCTTGTGGCATAAACCCGAAGGTTTTGATTGTCACCCTGCAAAAAGAGCAGGGCTTAGTTTCCTCAACTCGACCCACTGACTACATGTATCGAGCAGCCATGGGCTTTGGTTGTCCAGACTCCGATCCTGCGATCTGCGGCAAGGTATTTGTGGGACTTTTCAACCAGTTGCTCAGGGCGGCAAAGCAGTTCCGCTGGTACGGCAATCCTGAGGGATCCTTTACCTACTGGAAGCCGGGTCGCACGGTGGCGATGCGCTACCACCCGCGCTCATCTTGCGGAACTAAGAGCTTCGTGCTGCAAAACCAGGCAACTGCGAATCTTTACTACTACACCCCCTACACACCAAACGACGCGGCTCTCAACAACCTCTACGGTTCTGGTGACAGCTGCAGTGCTTACGGAAACAGAAACTTTTGGCGATTTTTCCACGACTGGTTTGGTTCCCCAATCGGTGGCGGTTACCTGCTGAAGGCAGCGGGACCGGAGACCTACCTAATTGTTGACAACCAAAAGTTCTTGGTTAGTGACACCAGGCTCTTGGCTGCCATGCGACCACTTGGCCCGCTGGGAGAAATCTCTCAGGCCTACCTGGACAGTTTTGTAACGGCTGGAGATGCCACCCAGCTTGTGAAAAACCGCGAGACCAACGCCGCCTTCATGCTGGTGGATGGTGTTAGGTACGCGGTTTCGGACTGTTCCGTTGCTACCGCCTTCGGACAGAGCTGTGACCTGGCAATTGGCCTGACCCCACTGCAGCTCAACAACTTTGTTGACGGCGGCGAGCTCACCAGGCTGGTTCAGAACTCTGCTGGTTCTCAGTTCTGGATTGAAAACGGTCAGTCTCGAGCTGTCGTTGACTCCCTGGCGCTCTCCACGGTTGCAACTACCGTGCCAGCCGCGACCATCATGACCATTGAGCAGGTGTTGACTCTGACCCCGGGACCAGCTCTTGCCTCAGAACTGGTAAGTTTCCAAGTTGCTGGAATCACCGACACCGTTATTGCGGCAGGTGGCAAGACCTACAGGTTCACCCCTTCGCTGGTTGCCAGCACCAACCTCACCCGTTGGTTCACGGTCACCAACGCGACGGTTGCGCTTGAGGCGATTGCTTCGACCCTGCACGAAGAGATTGTTCGAGGATTTGTAAAGGATTCAGCTGACAATCACTTCGTAATCACAGCTCAGGGCAAGTTAAAGGTAAATGACCCTGAGAATTGGACCGATCAGGTTGTGCTACTGCCGGACACGATGCTGGCTGCAATCCCAACGGTTGAGGGTGAGCTCGCGGCTCCCGCAGTAATTTCCTCAGAGGGCAACAGTCTTTCTTACTTCGTCCAGGCCGGAGAGCGAAGAATCTCAAAAACCGCTGGCATGACCAGCGAGTTCCTTGGTCTGATTAATCAACCAACCGTCTTGATGTTGCCGCAGTCGGCAATTAACACTGTTCCAAATGTTGGAATTGCAATGGCTCCCGGAACCATCGTGAAGTCCAGCACCTCAGCCACCCTGTTTCTGGTTGATGATCTAAACCGCAAGGTCCGCTTGGCCTCGAGCGCTCAGGCAAAGAGCGTGAGTGATTCGCGAACCTACACATTTACCAGTGCAGAACTGGCAAAGCTTCAGACTCGAAATGGCTTTAACTCTTTCAAGGTGCAGTGCAACTCAGAGACCTACTTCTTGGACGGCGGTGTTCTTTACCCGGTTGCGCCCGAGGTTGCAAGTCACTTCCCGGGCACGCCATACCCACTCGCAACGGCAACTTGCTCAGCCTTTAAGTTGTCTGAAAGAGCAATCGGTCAGTTTGTTCGAGACTCCAGAGGCCTGCTGTATTTCGTTGAAAACGGAGTACGGAAGCGCATCTCCAACTGGACTCACTTCGGAAACCTTAGGGGAGACGGCCCAGGCTTTTTGCAGGCCTCAACCTGGGTTGCCTCGCTTATCCCGGTTTCTGGTCGAGCCCCCGCGAGCGTTGAGCTTGCCTCGTTGGAAAACACCCCCACTGGAAACTTCGGGGAACTGAGCTTCGTGGGAAGCGTGCCCGCTCCTGCGCAAACTGAAACTTCAACCTCACCAAACAACCCTGCCGCACCAGCGCCAGAACCAACTCCCGCGCCAGTCACTGAGGAACCTGCAGTGGCCTCCGAGATTCAGGAGTATCGAGTTCAAGCTGGCGACAGCCTGAACGCGATTGCAGCTCGCTTTAGCGTCTCGGTCTCCAGGCTGCAAGAGTTCAACAACATTTCCAACCCCAACATGATCCGGGTGGGGCAACTGATACGAATCCCGGCTTCAGACTCCGGACCAACAGTTTCAGTGCCCGCTCCCGAGCCAACCCCAGAACCTGAACCAGAACCAGAACCAGAGCCTGAACCGGAGCCAGAGGTTGAATATCGAATTCAATCTGGGGACACCCTGCTTCGAATTGGAGCCAAGTTCGGTGTCTCGGCGAGTCTGATTCAGTCCTACAACGGAATTAGTAACCCGAATTTGATCAGGGTTGGTCAGCTACTTAGAATCCCAACCAGCGCGCAAACTGCAGCGCAGGCCGAAGCCGCAGCTCCAACCCCGGCTCCGGAGCCAGAACCAACCACCTACAGAGTTAGGCCTGGCGATTCACTCTGGGGCATAGCTCGCAAGTTTGGAGTTTCATCAACCGCGCTGGCAACCTTGAACGGGATTAGAAATGCGAATTTGATTCGAATCGGTCAGCTACTTCAGATTCCTAGCTAGCGTCCCAAGCGCTCTGCACAATTGCGGTCAGGTCTTGCTCGCAAACAAACCCCAGCGTGTTTGAAATTCTTGAAACATCGGCGACCAGCCTTGGAGGGTCTCCTGCACGACGATTGCTTATTTCGATTTTGAAGTTCATGCCAGAGGCTTGCTTTAGTGCTTCCAGCACTTCAAAAACTGAAGCGCCGATTCCAGTTCCGACGTTGAATGTGTCAAACTCTCGAGTCTCTGACTCTAGATATTGAACTGCCCTGAGGTGGGCTGCAGCCAGATCCTGAACGTGGACATAATCTCGAATGCAGCTGCCATCAGGTGTCGCGTAGTCGTCTCCAAACACCACAGGGTTCTTACCTGCTCGGATTTGACCAATGGCAATCGGAATCAGGTTCAGGGCAGCGCTGTCAGCCAAGTCCGGATAGCCTGCTCCGGCAACGTTGAAGTAGCGCAGGTTCACGCCTCTGAGACCCCAAACTGCGCTGGCTCGGACCAACCACTCACCGACCAGCTTGGTTTCGCCGTATGGGTTTATCGGCCTTCCGGGGTAGTCCTCGGTAACCGCGTCGACATCGGGCATTCCATAGGTTGCGGCCGATGAGGAAAACACGAGTTTCTTCGTATCGGTCGCTCGCATCGCTATCAGCAGGTTTGCCAGGCCACCGACATTGTCTCTGTAGTAGCGTTCCGGCTGCTGCACCGACTCGCCAACCTGCTTGCGGGCGGCGAGATGAATCACGGCGTCGAACTTGGTATTGGTCATGAGTTTGGTGAGTTCTTGAACCGCTGACTCGCTTGAAAGTTCGAGCTGGATAATTTCTGAGTTGATTCGCTTTGGCAGTCCAGTGGACAAATCGTCAACAACCGTTACCGCGGCGCCAGACTCTTCGGCTATCCGAACAACATGCGAGCCGATGTAGCCCGCACCCCCAGTAACCAGAAGTTTCATGTCTAAAGGTTACCTTGAGGCTTTGTCCCCATTTCTTCTATTTGCTAAAAGTCCGACTTGACACGGGCATACTTACAACGTTGTAATTACAACATCGCATTTCGAATTAAGGGGAACACGGCATGGAACAACGTGGTCAAGTGCCTACCAACTGGTTTGTAGACGTACTTAAGTTGGGGGTAGCAAAGGCTTACGGAGACAACGCAGCCGACCCACTTGGTTGGCAGGAAGACGCGCTTTGCTCTCAGACTGACCCCGAGGCGTTCTTCCCTGAAAAGGGTGGCTCCACTAGGGATGCCAAGAAGATTTGCGCGCAGTGCACCGTCAAGTCCGAGTGCCTCGAATACGCACTCAAGAATGATGAGCGATTTGGCATTTGGGGTGGGCTATCCGAGCGTGAGCGCCGTCGACTTCGCAGGCGCGCCTAACAAACCGTGGCATCGCTCGCAGTCGCGGCGGTCGTAGTTTCGCGTGGCAACGCTCCTCAGCTCACCCAGACTCTCGCCGGCATCGCTTCCCAGAGCTACCCGATTGAGCAGGTTGTGGTGGTTCAGACCACCGACAGTAATGAATGCCTCGAGGCTGCAAAGAGATATGGCTTTGCCTCTATTTCGGCCGATACCAAACATCAGGGTGAAGCAATTGCAGCCGGCATCCTTGCCCTTCACGGATCCCCCAGCTGGATGTGGGTTCTCCACCAGGACACTTGTCCCGAAGAGGCTGCGTTAGCAAATTTGGCCAAAGCCGCCGAGATTTCTCCATCGGTGGCAGTCATTGGACCGAAGCTTTTGGATTGGGATCAGCCGGGCCACATTCGACAGCTCGGTCTCACCACAACCAAGACCTCGCGCCCCTTCACTCTGGTTGAAGATGAATATGATCAGGGGCAGTTTGACTCAGCAGGCGACACCCTGGCAGTTTCCACCGCAGGCATGCTGGTTGCACTCGGGCTATGGCAAAAGCTTGGCGGTATAGACGATTCCGCTCCCACGTTCGCCCAGGACATTGAGTTTTGCATCGGTGCCCGGGCGCTGGGTTATCGAGTCATCGTTGAACCAAGCGCCAGGGTCCTCAGCGGTGGTTCTCTCTCGAGCAACCTGCATCCCGCAAACAAGCTCTTTGGTGGCAGGGCGGAAGCGCTTGCTAAGGCTCACGTTCACCTGGCAACCGTGTTGTGGCCTGCATTTTTGCTGCCGCTGCTATATCTGCTGATGCCCTTTGTTGCGCTGACTTCAATACCTTTGAACCTGCTGCAAAAAAGGCCGGCTCGAGTGGTGGGCCAATTCTCAGCTTGGCTTTACAGCTGGATCACCATCGGCAGGAGACTTGCGGCGCGCAGGAGATTACGCAGTCTGGGAACGCTTTCCTCACTCCCCAAGCTATACGCAAGCTGGGAGCAAATTACATCCCGAAGGTCTCAAAGGTTTGACCAGGAGCCAGAGCCGGAAAAGAAAGCCGCGGGTTATTTTGAATCCGGGGCGGTTTGGTTTTCTTTGCTGCCCCTGGTCTTTGGGTTCGGGCTTTTCCCACAGGGAGCGATTTATGCCGAGCGTTTAGTTCCGCTTGGCAGAAGCTTTGATGCGGTATTTGGGAATGTTGCCAACAGCACTCAGAGTTATCTGGGCGGTCTGAATTTGCCCGCTGAGCCCTTCAACTGGTTTTATGCCCTGTTGGCCTTTGCCTCACCGACATCGCCCTCAACTGCGCTCGCCTGGTTTGTATTTTTAGCCCCGACCCTCGGGTTTGCGGGGATGTGGCTATTGGCCTCGAGCGTTACCGATCGGACTTGGATCAGAACCGTTACAGCGCTGCTGTTCAGTCTTTCAGCCCCAGTTATGAGCCTGCAGCGAGACGCTTTTGTGGTTGAGCTGGTGGCTGCTGTGACAGTGGTTTGGACTTGTTACTTTTTGTATAAGGCCAGTGCTGCCTTCAATCTGGCTCGGGCCTGGCGCTGGGTTGGCTTAGCCGGACTGGTGGGTGCGGTTCTGGCAGTGTCCAGCCCGCTGGTTTTTGGATTCGTGACTTTGGTCGCGCTTGGCCTGGGTGCTGTTCGAATTCGAAGGGCTGGAGTCCTGATTTGGTTTGTAGTTCCGGGAGCCGTGCTTCTGGCTCCCTGGTTTGAGCATCTTTTGGGGCTCGGTGCATTCGAATTTTTGACCGTGACATCAAGCTCAGCTGCTGGAGTGCTTGAGCTGCAGCAAGATTTGACCTGGGGGATAACCCTTTTGGTAGTTGCGCTGCTCGCTCTGCCCAGCTCTATCTTTCGGCTCAGCGTCAGTGCGCCGCTGTGGGTATTGGCCTTGGCGCTTTTGTTTGTTTCCAGTTATCAACCAATCGCCGGATCGCAATCGGTTCTAATCGCATTGCTTGCGGTGCTCCTAGTCCTTTTGGCCATCGGTCTGGATTGTGGCCGGCGAGATTGGTTGCGAACCGTTGCAGTATCGGCACTCTTTGCCACCGGGCTTGCCTCGGGAGCGATATTCGGTGCGATGCAGCCAAGGAGCTTTGACTACGGAATCGAACGCCAAGTCCCGGCGCTGGTGCTGGCAGCTGCTGACGTGGACCTTGGGGTAAGGACTCTCAAAATTGTGGTTTCTGAGGCTGAAATCTCCGGTGAGCTGGTTTGGGGAGATGGCAGAAGCCAAGAGGAGTTTTCGCTACTTTATGAATACTTCAGACCAGCTTCTGAGATTGACAACCAAATCTCTCAGCTCACCGGTTCGCTAATTGCCGGCAATCCCGCCGGGGTCCAGGCTCTGGTTCAGGGGCTGGGGGTGGACTTCGTGCTTTTGCAAGCAGATACGAAGTCAGCGGGGGAGATCAAGATCGCGCTGGACTCACTAAATCTGTTGCAGTCTGCTGGGGAGACCGGATTCGGGTTGCTGTGGTCGGTTGTCGAAAAAGTTCAGCTTGTTCAGGGCAGTAGCAACGCTAACGCCTCTCGGGACATCGCGCTGTTGGCCATAGCTGCCTTTGCTCTTTTGGCAATCCCCACACCGGCGTCTGTCACCGGACGCCGGGTTAGAAAGGCACTCTCGTGAAAGTAGTGCTGCGCCTAATTACCGTTCTAGCAGTGGTCGGACTCAGCCTGGGACACTGGTTACTAATCGGTGTCTCAGCAGTTGTGACGAAGTCGGAACCGGTTGAAAAGTCCGTGAGCGTTGAACCATTGCCGCTTCAGGTCTTTTGCCCTGGAGCTTTTGTCGAGGTCGGGGGCCCCGCTGGCGACGAGCTTGGAAGTGTCGCAAGAATTGGTGAGGCTCTGATATCAAGCGTTGTGGCCGCTGAGCAGCTATTAGGTGAAACTCCAGTGCGAAGCGAGCAGGGGGTCGGTTTGGCAGCGGCAGATGCCCAGCAGTCAACAAATCTGCTGAGTCTTTTGCAGGTGCAGGCGATAGATCGACAACGAGCAACCGGTTTGGCGGGCAGCTACTGTCAGCAGCCCGCTTCATCTGGCTGGTTGATTAACGGTGCAGCCGTGGTTGGGTTTGAATCCGTCCTGATTGCTGCAAATCCGAGTGAGATTGAGGCGATTGTTGAACTTTCCATTCACCTGCCAGGAAGGGTGGTTACCGACCGCTTCGCACTCGCTCCGCTCGAGCAAAAGCTGATCTCAACTGCCGGCTATGCCAATGGCGAGGCCGCCTTCGCGGTCTTTTATCAAAGCTCTGGGCCTGCGCTTTCAGTGGCTCTGCAGAATCGACAGACTCGTGGACTCACCCCTACCGGGATAGAAATCGAATCGATCACGGCGGCACCCGCGACTGAACACATCTTCGCTGGCTTTAGGCCACTCA